>NZ_JAEHBI010000029.1:0-73259 GCF_016483705.1 Bacillus cereus group sp. N6 | reverse complement strand
ACTCAGTATTTACAAATGAGAGGCATATGAAACTAGTAAAATTTAAAAAGCTTCCGTGAGGAAGCTGAGTAGTTACAGAAAAACAAAGGGGATGACGGGATGACATTGGCAATTGAAATGAAAGATGTAATGAAAAGTTTCAACGAAAAAACGGCACTTCGAAATGTAAATATTGAAGTGAAGCAAGGAGAAATTTTTGGATTCCTCGGGCCGAGTGGATCTGGAAAAACAACAACAGTAAAGATTTTAACTTCTCAATTGCTGCATAGCGTTGGAACAGTGAGGGTACTAGGTAAAGATATTACCGGACCAAGCAGCATCGATTATAAACGAATTGGTATTTTAACAGACAACAGCGGTTTATATGAAAGACTTAGCATTTATGATAACTTACTATTATTTTGTGACTTATACGATTGTAAAAAAGAACGAATCGATGAAGTACTAGCGCAAGTGAATCTATTAGATGATAAAAAAACATCAGTAAAGAAACTATCAAAAGGAATGAAGCAGCGCGTTACACTAGCTAGAGCAATCCTTCATAAACCAGATATTCTCTTCTTAGATGAACCAACATCTGCACTCGATCCAGTTAACGTACAAAACATTCATAAAATCTTAAAAGACTTAAATAAAGAAGGAACGACGATTTTCTTAACAACGCACAACATGGATGAAGCAGAAACGCTTTGTAACCGCATTGCCTTTCTGTGTGGCGGAGAAATTGTAGCGCTTGATACACCGGAGAACCTTCGCTTACAATACGCGAAAGATCAAATACAAGTCGTGTTAAAGGATAAGAAGAAAGAAACGGTACAAAAAGATGAATTAGGTGCAAAACGTATTTCAGAGTGGATGAAAAAAGGAGAACTATTATCCATTCATTCTTATGAGCCAACGTTAGGCGATATCTTTATTGAAGTTACTGGGAGGGGATTATAATGACATTTTCAATGAGACGATTTTCAGCTATTTTTCGGAAAGAGTTACAAGATTTTAAAACGAATTCACAAACTTTAATTATGTTGTTAATGCCACTTGTCTTTTCGGTATTATTTAGTCGCTCAGATAATATGAGAGAAATTGGAGCGAATTCATTAACTGCGATGACGTTAGTTATGGTCGGAGGTTTTGTACAGGCAATGCTCATTGCCGAAGAAAAGGAAAAAAATACGCTTCGTGTTCTTATGCTATCACCAGCATCATCAATTGAAGTATTAATTGGTAAAAGTTCATTAACAGGTCTGATTACAGTTGCAATCTGTTTTATTAATCTACTTATTTTAGGTAAATTAGAAGGTAATTTTGCATTATTATTACTTATCTTTGTTCTCGGAATGCTAATATTTAACCTTATTGGTACTTGTATTGGATTATTAGCTCAAAATGTACCACAAACATCAACAATTGGATTGCCGATATTAATGATATTTCTTTTCGGTGATTTAATTGGAATGTTTGTGAAGAATGAAGTCGTTACAAAAATAATCGATTATTTACCAACTCGTCATATCGGTGTGGCAGTTAGCAGTGTTATAAAGGGGGCGGGTTTTAGTGCAATTACTAGTAATTTATTGAACATAATAATTTGGTTAGTTGCGGTACTTGTTATTACACTCTTCGTGTATAGAAAGAAACAAATGGACTGAAAACTGAGCCGAAAGTGCTCAGTTTTTTATTTTTTCTATCATTTCCTCGGAAATTTTACAATTCTTATACATATTTTTACAGATTTTGTCGAAAAGTAATTAGTTATAGGTTGTATAGGATACGTGAATATTGTTCAAAATGATTGCTGAGGTGATGATGGAATGCGAGGAAGAAATAATAAAAAGTCGCAAAAGGTAGTACATTTATTTCAAAAAAGATGGGTGTTTCCGGCACTATACATTGCTTGTGCAGCGGTAATTTTAATGGTTGCGCTATGGTTCCAAGGAGCTAATCCGAAGAAGACTCCGAACCAAGATCAAGCAACACCGTATACACAATCGGAAGATCCAGCAGTACCAGTAACGAAATCTTCAGAAGTAGTGAAAATGCCAGCTGCCGCTAATGCGGAAGTAGTCGTACAGAAGAAATTCTATGAAGATGCAGCAACTGAGGCGGAACAAGAAAAAGCACTTGTCTTTTATAACAACACATATTCCCCAAATAAAGGAATCGACATTGCTGCGAAGAATGGAAAAGAATTCGATGTAGCTGCTGCTTTAAGTGGTACAGTAACGAAAGCTGAAAAAGATTCACTTCTTGGTTATGTTGTAACAGTCGATAGCGGAAATGGTGTAGCAGTTTCTTATCAAAGCTTAGGCAGTGTGAAAGTAGAAAAAGGTGCACGAGTTGCACAAGGTGAAGTATTAGGAAAATCCGGTCTAAGTGCAATGAATAAAGAAGCAGGTTCTCACGTTCACTTTGAAGTACGTAAAGACAACGTGGCTGTGAACCCTGAGCGCTACTTAAATAAGTCAGTAGCAGAAATTAAAGCTGATGCAGGTGCTGCAAAAGCAACGAATGCTTCTGGTAAAAAGGCTGATGAAAAATCTCAAAAAGAAGAGAAGTCAACAAGCACGAAACCAGAAAGTAAAACAGAAGATAAGTCTCAAAAAGAAGAAAAATCAACAAGCGGTTCGACTAGTGACAAAAAAGAAGGGCCGAAGAAAGAAGAAAAATCAACAAGCGGTTCGACTAGTGACAAAAAAGAAGAACCGAAGAAAGAAGAAAAATCAACAAATGGTTCTACAGAATCATCTAACAGTTCTTCTTCACAAGAATAAGAAAGTGAAAAAATCAGTTCTCACTAGAGAGCTGATTTTTTTACTTTTACCCCGCATTAACGGGCAGTAAGACCCCTACTTCAAAATTCAGTGAAAGCTAAGAAGTTAGGCCTGGGGTCAACTGCCCGTAAAAGCCCGATTGGTGAAGGCTAATAATCAGTGGGAAATGGCGCCCACTGATTAAAGTTTCACTTTATATAAAAATACTCAATTTCGAGAAAAAAGTTGCAATAACAAGGAAATATGACGAGATTCTCGAATATATATTACAAACAGGAGGGGATACTGTGTCAATTTTATTTGTTCTGTCGACTGCTATTATTTTATTGTTTGTTTTATTCACTTTATATTATTATATTGCCAGTAAGAAAGAGGTTCCCCACCATCAATTGTTAGAAGAAGAGTTGGAACGAGAAGAATGACACCTTATATACAAGGTGTCATTTTTTTCGCCAAAATAGTCACTGTTAACGTATTTCTCACAAAAAAACGTAATTTTTCTTAACTTAGTCCGCAAAAATAGTGAACATGTAGCATATATCAGTAGTGCGGGCAATACAATGGTATAAACCAAAGCAAAGAGAGTGTTTGAGGTGAGAAATCGTGAATCATTTCATTATAAATCCAAGAATGTTTAACGCTTACAAACAGCACTCACACTTACTTCTTAGTCGTATGCAGCGAGGCTCATTTCACACTTCTCACATCCAATTTAGGGAGGCGAGTGGTGTGCACGATTACATCAAAGAGAGAACTATCAAGATTGGTAAGTATATCGTGGAGACAAGAAAGACAGTGCGTGTCATTGCAAAGGAATTTGGGGTATCAAAGAGTACAGTCCATAAAGATTTAACGGAACGTCTACCAGAAATTAATCCAGAGCTCGCAAATGAAGTGAAAGAAATTCTTGATTATCATAAGTCTATTCGTCATTTAAGAGGCGGAGAAGCAACAAAACAAAAGTATAGAAAAGAAGATGTAGAAAAGCCGGTCCGTCAATAAATATGCGATCGCAAACATTCCGTTTCAATTCGGTAATATTTTTCAGAAGAATTCTTTTTGCGAATATTACGTTTCTGTTAAATTTATGATAAAATCAGAAATTAGGTGTAAAAGAATTCGGGTGTAACCTGATTTTGAATATCGAGGAGGAAATGACGGGAATGTTTGCGCGAGATATCGGAATTGACCTAGGTACGGCTAATGTATTAATTCATGTTAAAGGCAAAGGTATTGTATTAAATGAGCCATCTGTTGTGGCAATTGATCGTAACACAGGTAAAGTATTAGCAGTAGGTGAAGAAGCAAGAAGTATGGTGGGACGTACACCTGGTAATATTGTAGCAATTCGTCCGCTTAAAGATGGTGTAATCGCAGATTTCGAAATTACAGAAGCAATGTTAAAGTATTTCATTAACAAATTGGACGTGAAGAGCTTCTTTTCAAAACCTCGCATTTTAATTTGTTGTCCAACAAATATCACATCAGTAGAACAAAAAGCAATTCGTGAGGCTGCTGAACGTTCAGGTGGTAAAACAGTATTTTTAGAAGAAGAACCAAAAGTAGCCGCAGTTGGTGCTGGTATGGAAATCTTCCAACCAAGCGGTAACATGGTTGTTGATATTGGTGGAGGTACAACAGATATTGCTGTACTATCTATGGGTGATATTGTTACCTCTTCCTCTATCAAAATGGCTGGCGATAAGTTTGATATGGAGATCTTAAACTACGTTAAACGTAAGTATAAGCTATTAATTGGAGAACGTACTTCAGAAAATATTAAAATTAAAGTTGGTACAGTATTCCCAGGTGCACGTAGCGAAGAGCTTGAAATTCGCGGACGTGACATGGTAACGGGCTTACCACGTACAATTACAGTATGCTCTGAAGAAATTACAGAAGCACTAAAAGAAGACGCGGCTATCATTGTACAAGCTGCAAAAGGCGTACTAGAGCGCACGCCACCAGAACTATCTGCGGACATTATCGACCGCGGTGTTATTCTAACAGGCGGTGGAGCTTTACTACACGGTATCGACATGCTTCTAGCAGAAGAACTAAAAGTACCAGTATTAATTGCTGAAAACCCAATGCAATGTGTTGCTGTTGGTACAGGTATTATGTTAGAGAATATCGATAAATTACCAAAGCGTGCTTTACGATAAAGTGAAACTTTAATAAGTGGGGGTATCCCCCACTTATTATTAGCTCGCAAATAGTAGGAAAAATGAGAAGAACTAAGGTGTTAACCGAAGTTCTTTTTTTGTTTTTTTATTCTTTCATTTTTTTATTTTATTTTGATTTATTGAGAAAATAGAAGAAAAATAAAGAAAAACGAAGGAAATAGGTAAAATATTCATATATATGGTTAAATTTAATATTTCCTTATTTGAAAACGTTTATAATATAATGAGTCGAATACGACATTAAGGCAAATCATGTTTCAGTACATATTGCCTTTCCCTAATTTGGGCATACACTCTTTTCTACCTCCGTGTCAGTTGCTGGAATATGCAGCTATTTTAAGAGAATAGAGTGTGTGCATTTTTTTATATATAAAGCTGAAAAGATATTAAAGTTTCACTTTATAATGACAAACAATAAACAAAATGGGATAATAAACAATATGTCCAAGTGGTAAGACCAATATTACAAAAGGGGCGATTGTTATATGCTAAATATAGAACAAATTAAAGAAATCATTCCTCACCGCTATCCATTTTTACTTGTTGATAAAATATTAGAAGTAGATGAAGGAAAAAGAGCGGTTGGAATTAAAAATGTATCCGCAAACGAAGAATTCTTTAACGGGCACTTCCCTGACTATGCAGTTATGCCCGGTGTACTTATTGTAGAAGCATTAGCACAAGTTGGAGCAGTTGGGGTATTAAAGAAAGAAGAAAACCGCGGAAGACTTGCTTTCTTCGCGGGTATCGACAATTGCCGCTTTAAAAAACAAGTACGTCCAGGTGATCAACTTCGCCTAGAAGTAGAAATGACACGTGTACGTGGTCCGATCGGTAAAGGAAAAGCAATCGCAACAGTAGATGGTGAAGTTGCATGTGAAGCTGAAATTACATTTGCGATTGGTGATAAAAAAGAATAACAGAAATAAAAAAATCTTCTTGTGAAAATACAAGGAGATTTTTTATTTCCAATATATATTGGTGTAATTGTTAAAATGCAAACTAGTCAGAAGATTACTTGTGTATAGAAAGTAATTACCATATAATTACTTTATTGTTTATTTAAAAAATAGGATAAATGATAAGAATAGAAAAGAAGGAAAGTCATTGTCATATTGTAAAGGCGTTCATATAAGACAAAGTAGAATGATATTGATTAAGATGAGATGTAGGGAAATCAGTGATACAAAATATTAATTAGACGTATGAAATCGAGCATAGAGAGAGAAAAAGGAGAAATGTCGCATTTCACAAAAGGAGACTATTAATATGTTCGGAAGAAAGAAAAGAAAACCATTACGACAATTAATTACGCATAAAGAGCCTAAATCACGCGTTGCAGAACAATATCGTAACATTCGTACAAACATTGAATTTACATCTGTAGATAGTCATGTTCGTTCTATTATTGTTACCTCGGCAGATCCAGGCGACGGAAAAACAACGACAATCGCAAACTTAGCAGTTGTTTTCGGACAACAAGGAAAGAAAGTCTTATTAATCGGAGCTGACTTGCGTAAGCCAACGATTCAAAACTTATTTGCCATTCACAATTCAAATGGATTAACGAACTTATTATCAGGACAAGCGAAACTGATGCAATGTATTCAAAAAACAGATATAGAGAATGTATACTTAATGGCGGCAGGTCCAATCCCGCCAAACCCAGCTGAACTATTAGGTAGCCGAATAATGGACGAGACATTACTAGAAGCATATAACATGTTTGATATTATTCTAATCGACACACCACCGGTTCTTGCGGTTACCGATGCACAAATACTAGCGAACAAATGCGATGGAATAGTACTTGTCGTACGCAGTGAAAAAACAGAAAAAGATAAAATTGTAAAAGCGAAGCAAATATTAGACAAAGCGTCCGGTAAATTACTTGGTGTCGTCTTAAACGATAAAAGAGAAGAAAAAGAACAATATGGATATTATTAGAAAATAATGTATAGAATAGTAAATGAGAAAGCTGATAAATGTTTTTATCAGCTTTTTTTGAATTTTTATAAAATTCCTTATTGCATTATACGAAAAAAATGATATAATAGAAATTTTGGAAATTCGTTGGAATGTGTTGTCATATTTAAGATTATTTTGTAAGATTATATTTGCTTGATGTCAATAAATGTAGAACTAAAATATTCAAAATAAAAAATGTAAGATTTATATGTTATAATTTTTCTTATGTGCAAATTTTAGAAAGTTGGAGGAACTTATGGAAGAAACAATTAGTTTGAAAGAGTTATTTCATATTTTAAAAAAACGTTTAGCGATGATCCTTGCCATTACATTTGGTATAGCGATTATAAGTGCTATTATTAGCTTCTTTTTTATGACACCAATTTATCAGTCTTCAACACAAATTCTTGTTAACCAGAAGAAGCAAGAAGGGACTGCTTTACAGATTGGAGAAGTTCAAACAAATATACAATTGACGAATACATATAAGGTTATTATTAAGAGTCCTGTAATTTTAGAGCAAGTGAAAGAAAAACTGAAATTGCAAGAGACGCTACAGGAGTTAACAAAGAATATTGATGTTGCAAATGAAAGAGACTCGCAAGTTATTTCTGTTACGGTTCAGAATAAAAATCCAAGAACAGCAAGCGCTATTGCGAATAAAATTGCTGAAGTATTTCAAAGTGAAGTAGCAAAAATTATGAGCGTTGATAACGTCACTGTATTATCAAAAGCTGAAGTTTCGGAAAATCAATCGCCAATTAAACCGCGTCCAATGTTAAACGTAGCAATCGCTTTCGTTGTTGGTTTAATGGTTGCAGTTGGTCTAGCATTCTTACTAGAATATTTAGATAACACATTAAAAAAAGAAGAAGATGTAGAAAAATTACTTGGTTTACCAGTGTTAGGTATTGTAGCCCGTATGGATGAAGAAACAACAAACATAAAATCACATGCTCTATCATCAAGAAAAGTGAGGGGACAAACAATTGGCTCTTAATTTATTTAAAAAGAAAAAAAACCATCGTCAACGTCGTCAATTAATTGCTCATCAGCAACCAAAATCACCAATTTCAGAACAATATCGTAATATTCGAACAAATATCGAATTTGCAGCTGTTGATACGAATTTACATTCATTAATGATTACGTCTGCAAACCCAAGTGAAGGAAAAACAACGACGACAGCGAATATGGCAGTTGTTTTTGCCCAACAAGGAAAGAAAGTGTTATTAATTGATGCAGACATGCGTAAACCGGCGATGCATCAAATGTTTCAAGTAGATAATATTTTCGGATTAACAAACGTATTAACACATAGTGAACGTTTAGAAAAATGTGTACAAACGACATCAGTTGATAATTTACACTTTCTAGCTTGCGGCCCGATTCCACCGAATCCAGCAGAATTGTTAGGCTCTAAATCGATGCAAGAGCTTCTCGCACAAGCGTATAGCTTGTATGATTTAGTTGTTTTTGATCTGCCACCAATTTTAGCTGTAACTGACGCACAAATTATGGCGAATGTATGTGATGCTTCGATTCTTGTTGTTCGTAGTGAATCGACAGAAAAGGAAACAGCAGTAAAAGCAAAAGGGTTGTTAGAATCGGCTAAAGGAAAATTATTAGGTATTGTTCTTAATGACCGTGAACGGGAACAAAACTTATACTATTATTACGGTGCAAATTAATTTAAAGAGTGAGATATGGGAAGAACATATCTCCTTTTTTCCCTTGAATATGAGATGTATCTCATATTCAAGGGAAAAAAGATTACTATGAGAGAGTGAGAGTGAAAAGAATGATTGATTTACATTGTCACATTTTACCTGGTATCGATGACGGGGCACAAACAATAACTGATAGTTTAGTGATGGCTCAAAAGGCTGTTCAAGAAGGAATACATACAATCGTCGCAACACCGCACCATCAAAACGGAAAATATGTAAATGAACGTACTTCTATCATTCATCAAGTAAAGCAATTAAATGATAAGTTACAACAACATGAAATTCCATTGAAACTATTACCAGGTCAAGAAGTCAGGTTATATGGTGATTTATTAGAAGATTATGAGGCTGGTAAAATCGTTACTTTAAATGAAGCAAATAAATATATATTCATTGAATTTCCATCAAATCACGTACCTCGTTATGCAGAACAATTATTATATGAACTACGTGTAAAGGGAATGATCCCCATTATCGTTCATCCCGAACGTAATGCCGAGTTAATTGAGAGGCCAGATAAGTTATATAACCTTGTAAATAAAGGTGCATTAACACAAGTAACGGCAGGCAGTTTACTAGGAAAATTCGGTAAGAAAATTAAAAAGTTTTCACTACAACTTGTAGAACATAATTTAACGCATATGATCGCATCGGATGCGCATAACACAACATCAAGAGGATTTCATTTAGCAGAAAGCTATGAGCTAATTGAGAAAGAATTTGGAATGCGTGTTATGAGTGATTTTAAAGAGAATCCGTACTTACTAATTAGCGGAAAAGCAATTTATAAAGAAGATCCAGAACAAATTCGTCGTAAAAAATTGTTCGGTATTTTTTAATTGAAGAGTTTGGGTGATGTCTCCTAACCGTTATCAACGGGGGCACTCGGTCGTGCTGTGGGTAGAAATTTTTATTTCGAACCTACCTTAGACGCTTGTCGTCGGGGGTATGACGTGAGGGTGGGTTAGATGCCCGTAATTTATTTATAATAGAAACTCTACCTATGGAGTTATAATTATGACTTCATAGGTAGGGTTTTTGTTATTGTTACAAAAAATAAAATGATATGGGGGAATATAATTGAAAAAAGTAAGGAAAGCGATTATCCCAGCTGCTGGCCTTGGCACAAGATTTTTACCAGCAACGAAAGCGATGCCGAAAGAAATGTTACCAATTGTCGATAAGCCGACAATTCAATACATAGTGGAAGAAGCGATAGAATCAGGAATTGAAGATATTATTATTGTAACTGGAAAAGGGAAGCGCGCAATTGAAGATCATTTTGATCATTCTTTTGAGCTAGAACAAAACTTACAAGAAAAAGGAAAGTATGAAATACTTGAAAAAGTACAAGCATCATCAAAAATTAATATTCATTACATAAGACAAAAAGAACCAAAAGGTTTGGGACATGCAGTATGGTGTGCCCGTAAATTTATTGGGAATGAACCGTTTGCAGTATTACTTGGTGACGATATTGTCCAGGCAAAGACACCGTGCTTACGTCAATTGATGGACCAATATGAAGAAACACAATCATCTGTAATTGGTGTACAAACGGTGCCTGAAAATGAAACACATCGCTACGGTATCATCGATCCAGTTGAACAAAATGACCGCCGTTATCAAGTGCGCCAATTTGTTGAAAAGCCAGCTCAAGGAACAGCACCATCTAATTTAGCAATTATGGGTCGTTACGTATTAACACCAGAAATTTTTGCATTCCTCGAAAATCAAGAAACAGGAGCAGGTGGCGAAATTCAATTGACAGATGCGATTCAACACCTAAACGAAATTCAACGCGTATTTGCGTATGATTTTGAAGGAACCCGTTATGATGTTGGAGAAAAGTTTGGTTTTATTAAGACTACGATTGAAATGGCATTGCAGCATGTGGAACTAAGGGAAAGATTATTAGAATATATTAGTGAGACTGTAAAAGCAGAGATGTTTATAAAAGGGGGGAGATAAAGTTGGAAAGTAGAAAAATAGTAGGTACTTCAGTTGAATCGAAAGAGCTGGTAATAAAAAATCAAAGTATAGTTTACTTGTTTTTTAAAAGAATATTAGATTTTATAGGCGCTATATTAGGGTTAGTGATTTTCTCCCCAATTTTCATCGTAATTTCAATCCTTTATATGTGGGGGGATAATAAAGGACCTGTATTTTTTAAACAAGTCCGAATGGGTAAGGATGGTAAAGAGTTCCATATTTATAAATTCCGTTCAATGATTGTAAATGCAGAGGGGAAATTAAAAGAAAATGAACTATTATATAAAAAATATGTTGCTAATAATTATAAATTAGAACCAAATGAAGACCCTCGCATTACCAAATTAGGACATTTTTTGAGAAAAACAAGCCTAGATGAGTTACCTCAATTCATTAATGTTTTAAAAGGTAACATGAGTCTTGTTGGTCCAAGGCCGGTGGTAAAAGAAGAATTAAAGGAATACGGTCATAGAGAACGTGAGTTTTTATCTGTTAAACCAGGGATTACGGGATATTGGCAAGTAAGTGGGAGAAGTGATGTTGGTTATCCAGAACGAGTAGATTTAGAACTTCATTATGTGGACAATGCTTCTTTATATTTTGATATTAAGATTATAATTTTTACAGTTATAAATGTAATTTTACGTAAGGGTGCTTATTAATTTTATAATAAAGGAGATTTATGATCATGAAAGGAATTATTTTAGCCGGAGGAAGTGGAACACGTTTGTATCCACTTACTACAGCTGTTTCAAAACAATTGTTACCAGTATACGATAAACCGATGATTTACTATCCATTATCAGTATTAATGTTGGCTGGAATCCAGGATATTTTAATTATATCTACGCCACAGGATACACCACGTTTCGAGGAGCTCCTAGGGAATGGTTCTCAGTTTGGAATTAACCTTGAATACGCAGTACAAGAATCACCGGATGGATTGGCACAAGCATTTATTATTGGAGAAGATTTTATTGGTGATGATTCAGTCGCTCTAATATTAGGGGACAATATGTTTTATGGACATGGCTTAACCCAATTACTACAAAATGCTGTAGGACGTCAAAATGCAGCGACTGTTTTTGGGTATTATGTAAATGACCCAGAACGTTTTGGAGTAGTTGAATTTGATGAGAACGGAAAAGCTATATCTATTGAAGAAAAACCAGAAAATCCCAAATCTCATTATGCAGTAACGGGGCTTTATTTTTATGATAATAGAGTTATAGAGATTGCTAAAAATATTAAACCATCAGC
Organism: Bacillus cereus group sp. N6; assembly: GCF_016483705.1. NCBI lineage: Bacteria > Bacillati > Bacillota > Bacilli > Caryophanales > Bacillaceae > Bacillus > Bacillus cereus group sp. N6. The sequence goes on along the minus strand of NZ_JAEHBI010000029.1, from coordinate 61,352 downwards.
TCGTGGTGAGTTAGAGATTACAGATATCAATAAAGTATATCTAGAAGCGAATGAATTAAATGTAGAGATTCTTGGACGTGGCTTCTCATGGCTGGATTCAGGTACGCATGAATCATTATTAGAGGCATCACAATTTATTGAAACAATTGAAAAGCGTCAAAGCTTAAAGGTAGCTTGTTTAGAAGAAATTGCTTTTAGAAGAGGATATATTAATCGAGAGCAATTATTAGTTCTGGCAGAGCCTATGAAAAAGAATCAATATGGTCAATATTTAATGAAATTGGCAGAGCAAAGTAAGCAGAAGCAACCAATTTATCAATAAAGGAGTATTGAATATGAAGATTATTGAGACAAAAATTCCCGATGTACTTATTTTAGAGCCAAATGTATTTGGGGATCATCGTGGATATTTTATGGAAAGTTATAATAAAGATGCATTTGATAAGTTAGGTTTAAAATATGAATTTATTCAAGATAATCAATCATTATCAGTGCCTGTTGGAACATTACGTGGTTTGCATTTTCAATTAAATCCTAAAGCACAGACAAAAGTAGTTCGTTGTATTACTGGTGCCATTTATGATGTAGCGGTTGATATTCGTAAAGGTTCACCTACATATGGTCAATGGATAGGTGTTATTTTAAGTGAACATAATAAGCGTCAGCTAGTTGTACCAAAAGGATTTGCGCACGGTTTTTGTACATTAGTACCTAATTCAACTGTCGCTTATAAAGTAGATGAATATTATTCTCCAGAACATGACTCTGGTATTTTATGGAATGATCCAGCGCTAGGAATAGACTGGCCAGTAAGTAATCCAATACTATCGGATAAAGATAACAAACATCCAATGTTGGAAGAAGCAAATATTAATTTTGTATATGAAAATTAAGGAGGAGCAACATGAAAGTATTAGTAACAGGTGGAGCAGGATTTATTGGAAGTAATTTTGTACGTTATATGGTAAAGAAATATCCTGAATATAACCTTGTCAATTTAGATGCATTGACGTATGCAGGAAATTTAGAGAATCTAAAAGAGATTGAGAGCTTACCTAATTATAAATTTGTTAAAGGTGATATAGCTGATCGCGAGTTTATCAATCGACTATTCAAAGAAGAAAAATTTGACTATGTATTAAATTTTGCAGCAGAATCACATGTGGATAGAAGTATTACTAATCCAGATATATTTATTCAAACAAATATTCAAGGAGCTCAAGTGCTATTAGATGCAGCAAAAAATGCGCAAGTGAAAAAATATTTGCAAGTTTCAACAGATGAGGTATATGGTACTTTAGGCGATACAGGTTATTTCTCAGAAGAAACACCTTTAGCTTCAAATAGTCCATACAGTTCAAGTAAAGCTGGGGCAGACTTACTAGTTCGTGCATATCATGAAACATTTGGCTTACCTGTTAATATTACACGTTGCTCCAATAACTATGGGCCATTCCATTTTCCTGAGAAATTAATTCCATTAATGATTATTAATGCATTAAATAATAAGCAGTTACCTGTATACGGCGATGGATTAAATGTACGTGACTGGTTACATGTTGAAGACCATTGTCAAGCTATTGATTTGGTACTTCATAAAGGGGAAAATGGTGAAGTATATAATGTTGGTGGAAATAATGAACGTACAAATATTGAAATTGTAAAAACAATTTTAAAAGCGTTAGATAAGCCAGAATCTTTAATTCAATATGTGACAGATCGTCCAGGACACGACCGCCGCTATGCAATTGATGCAACAAAACTTCGTGAGGAGTTAGGTTGGTCACCAAAATATAACTTTGATACGGGAATTGAACAAACGATTAACTGGTATTTAGAAAACCAAGACTGGTGGGAGAATATTATCTCTGGAGAATACCAAGAATACTTTGATAATCAATATGGTAATAGATTAGAGGTTAAGTAAATGAAAGTTATTGTAACAGGAGCAAAAGGTCAACTTGCACAAGACGTTTTGAAACAATTAGAACATACAGATTTACAAGTATACGGTATTGATCGTGAAGAGTTGGATATAACAAATAATGAGGCTGTACAAGCTTATATAAATAAAATTAAGCCAGATGCAATTATGCATTGTGCAGCTTATACAAATGTTGATGCAGCAGAAGAAGATGCAGAAACTGCTTATAAAGTAAATGGACTAGGTACAAAGTATTTAGCACAAGCTGCAGGAGAAATAGGGGCGAAAATGTTGTACATTAGTACCGACTATGTTTTCGATGGTACAGCAAAAAGTCCTTATGAAACTAGTGAACCTACAAAACCATTGGGGGTTTATGGTGAAACAAAATTAGCAGGTGAAACGTTTGTACAACAATATGTAGATAAATTCTTTATTGTACGTACAGCTTGGGTGTTTGGGGTATTTGGAAATAACTTTGTGAAAACGATGCTACGTTTAGGAAAAGAGCATGATGAAATTAGTGTTGTTCATGATCAGATAGGTTCACCTACATATACAGTAGATTTGGCACGTTTTATGATTGAATTAATTCGTTCTGAAAAGTACGGTATATATCATGCGACAAATACAGGAGTTTGTTCTTGGTATGAATTTGCTGTAGAGATTTTCAATCAAGCAGGCATAGAAGTTAAGGTGAATCCGGTGACAACAGAGGAGTTCCCTCGACCAGCAGCACGTCCACATTATTCAGTATTAAGTAAACAAAAAATTGAAGATGAAGGATTTAGCTCTGTACAAGATTGGAAAGAGGCTTTAAAAGCTTATCTTTTAGAAAATAAATGATAAATTTTGTGGGATTTTCTTAAATATTAATTTTAAAGAGGTGCCCTAATATTAAGTCAACTATTAAGAATTATAAAATTAATAATAATTTAATAAGAGTATTAGTAGCTAATATCAGTACAATTCTTGTAGGGGTTGTAATGGCATTGTTGGTACCTAAGGTATTAGAGGTAGAGCAGTATGGTTACTTACGTATATTCACTTTATATTTAAGTTTTGTTGGGATAGCACACTTTGGTTTTAATGATGGTATTTTTGTAAAGTATGGAAAATATAGTTTGGATGATTTACCGAAAGAAAGGTTTCGGACATATTTTAGATTCCTATTAGTATTTCAAATAATAATAGGAATCTTATTAAGTGTACTAATATTTTTATTTATAAAACAGGTAGATAGACAAATTGTCTATTTGTTTGTAAGTATAAATTTAATACTAGTAAATTTAATAGCATATTTTAACTTTGTTTATCAAATAACGAAAGAATTTAAAATTTTTTCGAGAGTTACGCTTATACAAAACTTAATTTTACTGTTAGGAACTTTAACTTTGGTATTTGCTGAAATCAATACTTATATTCCATATGTTCTAGTTCAAACAGTAGCATATTTATTAATATTAATACTGTATATAATGCGCTCAAGAGCATTTGTTTTTGGAGAGAAAACAGATATTAAAGAAATGAAAACAGATATTAGTGAAAATTTCAAAATTGGAATTTATATTTTAATAGGAAACTTAATGAGTGTAGTAATTCTTAGTGTGGCTAGGGTTTTGATTGATAATTTTTATACATTAGAAGATTTTACATTTTATGCATTTGCTGTAACCTTGTTAGGTCTAGCTTTTTCTTTTATTTCAGCTTTTTCCTCTTATTTTTACACATATATTAGGAGAACTGAAGTTAATAAATTATCAAAATTATACTCGGAATTCTATAGTTATTTAATTGTAGGAGGAGCAATAGCTCTTTCCTCGTTTTTCATAATAAAACCAATAGTCATAAGAATTTTACCTGATTATGTTCCTGCCTTAGAAATTACAAGATGGTTATATCCAAGTATTATTACACAAGCGAGTATTATGTTGTTAGGCGTAAATTTATATAAGACATTGAGGCTAGAAAAAGATTTCAATAGAAATAATTGGATAATTTGTTTTGTTATAATTACTTTAAATTCTGTCGGAATATATCTTCAATTAGGGATTAATGATATAGCTATTTTAAACCTTTTAGGTTTCTGTATTTGGTTAGTATATAATGACATATATTTTGCGAAAAAATTAAAAGTCAACATATTTGTGAAAAATTTATATATGTTTTTTGTAATCATAGTATTTTTAAGTACCTCGTCTATGTATTGGCTAAAAGGTTTAGTAATATATATAGTGCTAATCATAGCTTTTTACTTAATTGATAAACTGACCTTTAAACAATTGTAATTGTTTAAAGGTCAGTTTAGTATAATGCTCTTTTATAAAGGGATATATAAATAAAGGAGAAAACAGATGAAGAAAGTTTCAGTATTAATTCCTACGTATAATGCAGGGGATGAAATAAGAATATTATTGAAAAAAATATATGAACAATCTATGCCAATGGGCATGGATTTAGAGGTGATTTTGGTAGATTCTAGTTCTACAGATAACACTCTAGAGATCGTTAAAAATGAATTTTTAGAAGTTAAACTAGTAGAAATTGAGAATAAATTATTTGATCATGGGGGAACAAGAAATAAATTAGCAAAGATGGCAACAGGCGATTACCTTTTATATATGACTCAAGATGCCATACCTGTTGATAATAATTTAATAATGAGTTTACTTGAGGAATTAGAAGATATTGAGAATGTAATTTGTTTTGCGAGACAAATTCCTAAAGAAGACGCTAGTGTATTGGAGAAATTCGCACGAGGATTTAATTACCCTGATAAAAAGATAGTAAAGAAAACAGCTGAAATAAAAAATTTAGGGATAAAAACATTTTTCTGCTCCAATGTATGTTGTATGTATAAAAAAACATTATTTGAAAATCCATACAATGGATTTCCTGAAAAAGTAATATTAAACGAGGATTTAATATTAGCATCTAAAGTTATTTTAGATGGAAAGAACGTAATCTATAATCCAAAAGCAAAGGTTTTTCATTCTCATAATTATAACTTAAAACAACAATTTAAGAGATATTTTGATATAGGAATGGCATTCGAGTCGACGAGTTACTTGCTACAATATGTATCTAATGAAAAAGAAGGAGCTAAAATGGTAAGAGAACAAACAAAGTTCCTTTTGAAAAATAATAAGAGTTTACTTATATATGCTTTCGTTGAAAATTTTGTGAAGTTTATAGCTTATAAATTAGGTAAAGTTCACAGAATAATCCCTATACCTTTGAAAAGAAAATTATCAGCTTATATGAAATAGTAATGTATGGAGGATTTACGATGAAATATAAATTTTCTTTAATAATGGCTACATATGGTCGAGATGAAGAAATTGCTCTTTTTCTAGAAAGTATCAATCGAAGTGAATATGACTTAGGAAAAATTCAAATTATAATTGTAGATCAAAATGATTCAGAAGAAATTAATCTAGAGAAGATAGTTTTACAATATAAGAATATGGATATTTTGCATATTAAGAGTAATAAAAAGGGATTATCTCACAATCGAAATCTTGGTTTACAGTATGCGGAAGGTGAATATATTGCTTTTCCGGATGATGATTGTGAATATTATATTGATACATTGAATGAAGTAGAATTAACATTTAAAAATCACGTGAATTCCAATTTAGTTTTAGGAAGGATAATTGACAAGGCAGAGAATGATGTGATACGTAAATGGCCTAAAAGTTCTATGAAGATTAATGAAAAGAATTTCTTTACTAAAGTATCTTCCATAACGATGTTTTATAAAAATACATTAGATTTGTATAAATTTAATGAGAAACTTGGGGTGGGGACGTATTTTGGTTCATGTGAAGATACTGATATTGTGTATCGATATACCAAAAATTCCCATGTGGAATATAATCCAAATATTAAGGTCTATCATCCTCATCCTAGCAAAGAGTTGAGCATGGATAAAGTGAAAAGCTATGCCTTAGGTTTTGGTGGATTTATAAAATCAAATTTGGATTTTTATACTGCTATTTTGTTTATTAAAGTTATATGCTATCATTTTTTAAAATTGATAGGTGCCATAGTAACTTTCAATAGAGAGAAGTTGAGAAGAAGTTGGAACTCTGTATATTTTAGAATCAAAGGATTTTTAGAATATAAGAAAATTGAGAGAGAATAATCATGAACATTCAAATAAAAACTACAATTCAATTTCTATTTTATATAAGTATTTTGTCTATTTTTATAATTAATTCTAATGTATATCCAATAATATTTGGATTTTTTGTAATTAGTACTAATATACTGTTGTTGTATAACGGTGGATATGCGGTTAAGAAATGGACTTTATTAATTTTGAGTTTTCTATTTTGGGGTATTCTAATATATATAATTCAAAATGAATATAGCTCGGAAGATTTAAAGATGCTATCAAAAATGATAGTTAATTTATTATTTTTCTTTACTGTAATAAACAGTGGTGAAAAGATTATAGATGATAAATTTTGGAAAAGAACTTTATTAGTATTTGAAGTGATTATAGTGCTTAGTTTTGTACAATATATGTATCTATATTATAAATTAGATTTATTTTCTTTAATTGTTCATACAGCAGATTCAATGACAGCCTATAAAATAACTGAGAATCCCCAGTTACTATTTTGGGGTAATTATTCAAAGAATATTTTGGCAACAAAAATAATATTAGCACAAATTTGTTATTTCTATATAGTTATTAATAAATTCAAATTTACCAAGAAAAATATGCTACTTTTAATATTATCCGTGTGCAACGCAATATTATGTTTAAGTAGAACTGCACAATTAACTTATTTCGGTGCTTTGGGTATATATATACTATTTACAGTGATAAAATCAAAAAAAACATATATAAAAGTATTTGCAATGCTGCCAATGGTGTTAGGGTTTTGTCTTTTATTTGTGAAAATAGATGATTTACTTCGTATAAATTTTGATATTACAGATGGCGGTTATATTAGACTTATATATTGGAATACATTTTTAGATAATTTTCTAGAAACTAGTTATTTCATAGGAAATGGATTATTGAGTACGGCTAATTTTTTAAGCAGGTACTCGTATTACTATATTGGTGAAAACAATATGCATAATGTATTTTTAAATATGTTACTTGATTTTGGCTTTGTAGGAACATCTCTCTATGTATTAATGCTAATTTCTTATTATCGCTCATATCGAAGGATATCTGCAAAGTTATATAATAGATTAATTTTAATTTTTTCATGGTTTGCGGTAACATCCTTACAGTATGTAGGATATGATAATGATTTAATAGTTTTTTTGATAATCATTTATTTAGTTCATATTAACCCATTAATTATAGGGAGAGAGTTAACAGATGAAAGCTTTAATTATAGGGCCAAGCTTTTTTGATTATAACGAATCATTGGCGATATCGTTTAATAAAAATGGAATAGATACAGATATTTTATCTTATGAGTATGAAAATAAAGGCTTCACAGATGTACTGAAATACAGTTTATTTCCTAAGGTATCCATTCATGCTTTTAAAAATAAAAGAATACTAGATTTTAATAAATTGATTTTGAAAAAGATTGGACAGTATAACCCTAACTTTGTCATTCTTATTAAAGGGGATTATATTTTAGAGGAAACTCTAGTTACAATTAAAAAGGAAAATCCAAAAATAAAATTAGTTTTATGGATGATGGATTCCTTACATCGTTTCCCAAAAATTTTCAGCACATTGAAGCAATATGATTATATTGTTTCTTTTGATAAAAATGATGATCAATTTGTAAAACCAAAGGAAAAATTTATTTATATACCAATGGGTTATAATGCGGAAATTTATTACCCCATTAATTGTGTGAAAGATATTGATTTTTGTTTTGTTGGTTATGGGTATAGGAACAGAAAAGAAATTTTAAATGAATTGGTAAAAGTATTTAGTAATAATGGGTTAAATATAGTTATAATTGGAAAGTACGGGGAACTAAAAAAACCGATTAGTTACATTTATTCAAAATTGAAATACCGTCATTTACACAAAGTGGTTAGGAATAAAAATATTCAACCATACCAATTAAATGAACTATATTCCAGAAGTAAGATATGTTTGAATATTAATTTTGAGAATCATAAGGGCGTAAATCCAAGGACTTTTGAAATAGCTGCAACCAATTCTTTCCAATTGACCGATTGCAATGAGGAATTACCTAACTTTTTCAAAGAGAATGATGAAATTGTTATATACGAGAACGTGCAGGACTTAGTAAAAAAAGTAGAATACTACCTAAATAATAGTGCATTAAGGGAGGAAATTGCTTCGAAAAGTTATAAAAAGGCCACATGCCGGGATTCAATGATCCGAAGAGTACAAGACTTTTTAGAAAAAATCCAATAAGGATATATAATAATGAGATATCCTTGAATTAATTAAACTATATTATTCAGGAGAAGGTATAAGAGATGAAAAAAAAGATTGTAATATGGATTATAAGTATAATGGCCTTTTTAATAATTGCTGGTGGGGGTTATGCTTATTATGTATATTCTAATGTCTCTAAAACGTTAGATACTGTCCATCAACCATTAAAACGTGATAAATCTGATAAACGAGAAGAGCAAGTAGATATCTCTAATCAAAAACCTATTTCTATATTAATGATGGGAGTAGATCAAAGGGAAAAGGAAACTGGAAGATCAGACTCGCTTATATTATTTACCTTAAATCCTAAAATGAAGTCAATGAAAATTACAAGTATACCGCGTGATTCTTATACTGATATAATCGGGAAAGGTAAGAAGGATAAAATTAATCATGCTTACGCATTTGGCGGTATCGACATGTCTGTAAAAACAGTGGAAAACTTTTTGAATGTACCAGTCGATCACTATATTGAGGTGAATATGGATGGGTTTAAGGATGTTGTTGATGCTGTTGGTGGTGTAGATGTAAATAATGATTTAGATTTCCAATATGAAAATATTCATTTTGAAAAAGGTAATATTCACTTAGATGGCACGAAAGCATTACATTATTCACGGATGAGATATGATGATCCTCGTGGTGACTTTGGCCGCCAAATGCGTCAACGCCAAGTTATCCAAGCGGTAATTAAAAAGGGTGCAAGCGTATCTTCTCTAGCTAGTTATGGTGATGTATTAAAAGCAATTGAGAAAAACGTTAAAACAAGTTTAACGCAAGAACAAATGTTTGAAATTCAAAAGAACTATAAAGATTGCATGGAGAATAGTGAAGAAATCCAAATCCCAGGTGACGGCCATAAAGCCGCTGATGGTATTTGGTACTACTATGTTCCAGATGCAGCGAAACAAGATATTACGAATAAGTTAAGAGCACATCTTGAAGTGACTAAGTAATATGTAATAACCCAACTCCTTTGGTAGGAGTTGGGTTTATTTTTGCATGGATTTATATTAGTATTATATATTGTGAGATTAATAGATGAGGTGAATCGATGAATAAGAAAGCAGTACTTGTCCTAGTTATTTTTGTATTGTTTGTCGCTTCGGTTGTGAGCGGTAAATTATACTGGAATAAGAAAGTTGCGAATGCGACAGGGCAGACGAGTGAGGTAACGAAAACGAATTCTGAAGTGAAAGATAGCGGAGCGAAGAAAACAGAGAAAAAACAAGATGCAAAGTCGTCTTTTAATGAAGCATATGCGAAGAATTTACCAGATGCAGTGAAAGAGAAGTTAAAAAAAGCTGCTGAGGATAAAAAGGTAGTCAATCTTGTTATTGTTGGTGATGAAGCTTCTTCATCTGAAAAAGATGCTTGGGCAGCTAAGTTAACGGCTAATTTAGAAGCTGCTTATGGTAAAGGTCTATGGAATGTGACGGTAAAGGAATATAAGGGTGAAAGCACAGAAGAGTTAATCGTAAATAAGCGTGATAAAGAGATTGCGAAAGATAATCCAGATGTGATTTTATTCGAGCCACCATTTATTACTGACAATGGTAAAACTGGTAATGGAAACTCTGTTGCGAGTACGCAGAACTTTGTTCAAGCACTTTCTACTAGTGCAAAAGGCGCTACAATTATGATTCAACCACCAAACCCAGTGTATGGTGCGAAGAATTATCCGAAGGCAATAGAGGCATTAAAGCAATTTGCGACGCAAGATGGTTATACATATATAGATCATTGGGGAGCATGGCCTGACGCAGCAACAAAAGCTATTTTGCCATATTTGCAAGAGGAGTTTGGTTTCCCAAGTACAAAGGGACATGAAATTTGGGCGAAATATATTATAGATTATTTCATAGCTAAATAAAACCTGTGAAAAGGAAATCATTTGTTGATGAAGATAAGTGGTTTCCTTTTTTATTAATATTTAATAATACTGGAGGCATATTTATGGCAATACTTGTGACGGGCGGGGCAGGATATATTGGTAGTCATACATGTGTAGAACTACTGAATAATGGTTATGAAATTATTGTAGTAGATAATCTATCAAACAGTTCAGTAGAATCTATCAATCGAATAAAAGAGATAACAGGAAAACAATTTAAGTTTTATAAAGAAGATGTTTTAAATCGTGAAGCACTTAATATAATTTTTGAAGAAAATATAATTGAAGCTGTTATTCACTTTGCAGGTTTTAAGGCTGTAGGAGAGTCAGTAGCGATTCCATTGACATATTATCATAACAACATTACAAGTACATTAGTACTATGTGAAGTTATGAAGAAGCATAATGTGAAGAAGATGATTTTTAGTTCATCTGCAACGGTATATGGTATTCCAGAAACATCACCAATTACGGAAGAATTTCCATTAAGTGCAACAAATCCATATGGTCAAACGAAATTAATGATTGAACAGATGATGCGTGATGTAGCATTTGCAGATGAGGAATGGAGTATTGCATTGCTTCGCTATTTCAATCCATTTGGTGCACATGAAAGTGGACGAATTGGAGAGGATCCAAATGGAATTCCAAATAACTTAATGCCATATGTAACCCAAGTAGCGGTAGGCAAGTTAAAAGAATTAAGTGTATTTGGAAACGACTATCCAACTAAAGATGGAACGGGCGTCCGTGATTACATTCATGTTGTAGATTTAGCAAATGGTCATGTAAAAGCGCTTGAAAAAGTATTGAATACAACGGGAGTAGATGCTTATAACCTTGGTACAGGTACAGGTTATAGTGTGCTTGAGATGGTTGAAGCATTTGAAAAAATTTCGGGCAAGAAAGTTCCTTATAAAATTACGGAGCGTCGTCCTGGTGATGTGGCGGTATGTTTTGCAGATGCATCAAAAGCGAAACGTGAATTAGGATGGGAAGCGATGCGTGGTTTAGAAGAAATGTGTGCAGATTCTTGGAGATGGCAATCCAATAATAAAAATGGCTATATTAAATAATATCTTTAAGTCCTAAGTGTACACACTATAGATAATTGAAATGTATGTCTATGCTATAATATGCTATAGATTAAATAGTTATAAGCTTAAAAATTTAGCTATGAGGAAAGTAGGTATACAATGAATTCAATTCTAATCTGCGGCGGAGCGGGTTATATCGGTTCTCACGCTGTGAAAAAATTAGTAGACGAAGGTTTATCTGTAGTAGTAGTAGATAACTTACAAACTGGTCATGAGGATGCAATTACGGAAGGTGCGAAGTTTTATAATGGCGACCTTCGTGATAAAGCATTTTTAAGAGATGTTTTTAAACAAGAAAATATTGAGGCGGTTATGCATTTCGCAGCTGATTCTTTAGTTGGAGTTAGTATGGAGAAGCCTCTTCAATATTATAATAACAATGTGTATGGTGCACTTTGCTTATTAGAGGTAATGGATGAGTTTAAGGTAGATAAGTTTATTTTCTCTTCTACTGCGGCGACGTATGGTGAGGTAGATGTAGACCTTATTACTGAGGAAACGATGACAAATCCAACGAATACGTATGGAGAAACGAAGTTAGCAATCGAGAAGATGCTTCATTGGTATAGCCAAGCTTCTAATTTACGTTATAAAATTTTCAGATACTTTAACGTGGCTGGTGCAACTCCAAATGGTATTATTGGGGAAGATCACCGCCCAGAGACGCATTTAATTCCTCTTGTGCTGCAAGTGGCGTTAGGTCAACGTGAGAAGATTATGATGTTTGGTGATGATTATAATACACCAGATGGTACTTGTATCCGTGATTATATTCATGTTGAAGATTTAGTGGCAGCTCACTTCTTAGGACTTAAAGACCTACAGAACGGCGGAGAGAGTGATTTCTATAACTTAGGAAATGGTAATGGTTTCAGTGTAAAAGAAATCGTTGATGCAGTTCGTGAAGTTACAAATCATGAAATTCCAGCTGAAGTAGCGCCACGTCGTGCGGGAGATCCAGCACGTTTAGTTGCTTCTTCTCAGAAAGCGAAAGAGAAGCTAGGATGGGATCCTCAGTATGTAAATGTGAAGACAATCATTGAGCATGCTTGGAATTGGCATCAGAAGCAACCTAATGGGTATTCTAAATAAAATATAATAAGTGAAAGAGAGGGTATTGTCGTTCAACATATGTTCGACAATACCCTCTCTTTTTTTGTATGATTTTTGCTATACTAAACTGTACTATAATACGGGATGGAAGGAGGAGAATAATGAAAATACTTGTAGTTGATGATGAATCGAGTATTCGTAATTTGATTCGGATGCAGTTGGAGATGGAAGGGTATGAAGTGCTCACGGCGGCTGATGGAAGAGAAGCTTTAGAGAAATGGAATGAAGGACCGGATGTATTAATTTTGGATGTTATGCTTCCAGATACAGATGGGTACGAGTTGCTTCGCTTGTTCCGTGAGAAGAATAGGGATATTCCAGTGCTCATGTTAACTGCAAAGAGTCAGATGAATGATAAATTGCTTGGTCTGCAGCTTGGTGCGGATGATTATGTGACGAAGCCATTTAATTATGCGGAGCTTATTCTTCGGGTCAAGAATATGACGCGGCGTGTGAAGAAGGCAGAGGTAACGGTAAGTCATGAAGTAATTGGGGCAGGAGAGATAACGATTTGTCCTAAGGAAAGAAAAGTGCATGTTAGTGGACAAGAAATTCAGTTAACGTACCGAGAGTTTAATTTATGTCAGTTGTTTGTTTCAAATCCGCAGCGTGTATTTATGAGAGATGAGTTACTTGAGAAAGTATGGGGATTTGAGTATATCGGAAATACGAGAGCGGTTGATATTATGGTGCAAAGACTGCGGAAGAAGCTAGGGAATAGCGGGGAATATATTAAGACAATTTATGGCGTTGGCTATAAACTAGATTGTTAAGTGGTGATGGTATGTCTTTAAAAAGGAATATGGTGTTTGGAATAGTGGGACTGTTAATCCCGATTTTTGTTCTTTTGTACGCAGTTGTTTATATTACGTTAGAAAAGAATATGTATCATAACGCGGCAAATTCTTTAGAGAAGTTAAGTGTAGAAGCACAAATTTATACGATGAATTATTTAGAGAAGGAAGCAGAGGTAGAGACGCTCGGTCCGAATTCACTTTTAATTGCTTCGTATTTAGCAAAGCGCATGGATGTCCGTGTACAGATGATTGGGAAGAATGGAGATGTTGTTGCGGATACGCAAAAAGGAGCGCTTCTTCATCGGAACATTGATATTGAAAGTTCTTTGAAGGGGAAGAAGTCTTATGTTTTTGAAGAGGGAGATCCAGCTCCAATTCTTTTGTTTTCAAGCCCAGTTTATTATGGAAACGATGTCATCGGAAGTGTTCGTTTTATAAATGAGTTAACGGGTGAGAAGGAAGTTTTAACAAATGTTGGCTGGACGTTCTTAATGACGTCTCTTTGTCTCGTAGCTGCAGGTATTTTCTTTGCAATTCGTTTGGCAAAGTCTCTTCATAAGCCGATTGATCAGTTAAAACAAATGGCAAAGCGGCTTGCGAATGGGGATTATAAAAGTAAGATTGAGCTAAATGAATATGTGGAAATTGCTCAGCTTTCAGCATCTTTTAATGCGATGGCTGATGGAATTGAGCTGCATATTAAGCAATTGAAAGAGGAGAAAGAGAAGCAGAAAGATTTCTTAGACCGCATTACGCATGAGCTAAAAACACCGTTAACGGCGATTATTGGCTATGTGGATTTAATTCCGAAGTTAAAGGCGAAGGAAGATGTAAAAGAGAGCCTGCGATATGTGGCTGTAGAGAGTGAGCGTTTATTATCACTTGTAGAGGAATTGCTTAAGTCTTCAAAGTACGGGAAGAGTACGTTTGAAGTGTCACCTACAGTTGTGAATGTAAAGGAATTAGCAGAAGAAGCAGTTTCAATTGTGAAACCTCGTCTGCAGAAATTTGAGATTGAAGTGATAAATGAGTTAACAGATGTACATGTTGTTGCGGATTTCGATAAGACGAAACAGATTTTCTTAAACGTGCTGGATAATGCGATAAAATATAGCGATGCTACACAAATTCGTATGAATGTAATTGTAAATGAACGTGAGGCGAAGGCTTTTGTTCATGATGATGGCATTGGTATAGATGAAGGTGTGCTTGCAGAGTGGAATGAAGCACCAGAAGGGAAGGTACTGCCTTCTAGTTACGGGAATGGTTACGGTTTGTATATTTGTCAGGAGATTATGAATAAGCAGGGCGGAAGTATGCGAATTGAGAGTAGTGAAGAGATTGGTACTACAATATTTATTACATTTTTGCTTCCGAGACGGATGGAAGACATAAAAAACTTGAAAGCGGTTAAATGATACATTTATGAAACAATTATGCGGTATTTTCGAAACAACGTTTTTTTATCTTGGAGGTAGGCAGAAATGAAAAGGCTATCATTTCAAATTCTTATGTTTGTTCTTTGTATAATTATTTCTCTTATTTTGTTTTATGTGATGGAGAAGCAAATATACAATCGAATCACAATAGTGAATGACAAACAAACTGTTTTACAAAGAGTGAATGAATCCCTGCCTACTGAAATGAAGGTTAGGCATGAAAAGTGGGGAGAAATTGTTATAACGGATGAAGTTCGTTTGCATACGATTGTTTCATTCTTTGACCGAATTCAAATAGAACCGAGAGAAGCTAAGAATCAAGAACAAGTATTTACTGGAGAAGTAACGTACTTGAATGGACATAAACGTACTTTTGCAGTAGGTGACTTGTTCCAGTACGGGGCTGATATGTACGGAAAGAATGGTACGGACCCAATGATTTCAGCATTTCAAACGTATTTGTTAAGCCTGTATTACACACCAGAACGTATTAGTGATTTTTTTGCGTCAGCGCAGGATGTCATAGTACGCCAAGGTGATGTAGAACGTGCGATGAATCTTACGCACATACTTGATTCGATTCGGTACGCAAAGCAAATTACAGATTACGGAGAAATACAGAAATTATTACAATCACAGAATGAACCGATTGCTTATATTACCGCTTATAAAACAGGGAAGCGTATAAAGAATGAGCGTGAAGACATTCTTACTATTTCTGTATATCCATCTTACTTTGTTGTGCAATATCTCGGCGATAATAACGGGAATGTTATGTATATGAAAAGCTCCCTCGCAAATTTATTTGTAAAGGAGAATGTGTCATGAGAAAGATAGCCTTTTTCTTCTTTTTGCTAGTAATTGGAGGAGCGATGTCTAGTTGCTCTCGAGATACAACCTCTATTAAATATAATAAAAGTGGTCTCCCTATTTTGGATGATCGTCATCTTGTTGCGTATGTAGCAGCTCGTGAGGAAGTTGGTGAAGCTTTGCTGTCATCATTTTGTAAACCACGCGGCTGTACGTATGAATTTATTCGTCTTTCGACAGAAGAGCTTCTTCGGAGGGTAGAAGAGGAAGCTGGAAATCCGAAAGCGGATATTATTATTGGCGGTACGGTAGACGCGCATCAAATGATGAAGCAAAAAAATCTATCTATTCCTGTTACGAGTCAGCATGCGAACCGTATTTCAAAAACTGTTAAAGATAAAGACGGTTATTGGTACGGTTATGAAGTGGAGAAGCTGGCAATTGCGATCAATAAAGAGCGGTGGAATGAAGAAATAGCACCGCTTGGATTTCCTTATCCATCAAGGTGGCAAGATTTATTAAATCCAGTATATAAGGGGAAAATTGTAATGCCAGATCCAAATGTCTCAGGAACAGCATATACGTTTTTTCAATCACTTATTGATACTTTAGGTGAAGTAGAAGCGAAGGAATATGTGAAGAACCTTGCAGGACAAGTTGGTGAAGTAACGGTGAATGGTTACATACCAGTGGAACTTGTTGCGAGCGGTGAGTATATGATAGGCATCAATTTCATGGGAGATCAGAGAATGCTTCAAAAACGAGGCTTTCCAATTGTAAGTATTGTACCTGAGCAAACAGGGTTATCTGTTAATGCGATTGCGAAACTAAAACGTGCACCGAATGGTATTATTGCGGATTTATTTATTGATTATTGTTTATCAGAAGAAGCGGGTCACATTTTAGAAAAAGTTTCGTTTGGCGTACCAACGATGTTTGCGAAGAACGAGAAAGAAATAGAAGGACAGCCGGTTAGAAGAACAAACCAAAATATATCAAATAGCGGAATAATCGAGATATGGAATAGACAGCGTCTCTCTCAGAAGTGAGAAAAGGAGACGGAAATATATGTTTAAATGGCTCAAGCCAGCACCTGCAATTGAAAGATTGCCAGCGGATATGATTGATCGAGTATACAAATTATTACGTATTCGTGTATTGATGGGAATTTCAGTTGGGTATGCTGCTTATTATTTAGTTCGTAGTAACTTTACGTTATCAAGTACGTATTTAGTACAAGAATATGGATTTAGTACAGCTGAAATTGGACTACTAGGTTCAATTATGGCAATTGTTTATGGATTTAGTAAGTTCTTTATGGGTAATTTGTCAGATAAAGCTTTCGCCCAGCGCTTTATCGCAGTCGGTTTATTCTTATCAGGGCTTGTAAATATTTGTTTCGGTTTTGCATCGTCATTTGGAATGATTGTTACACTACTTGTTCTAAATGGTATTGTACAAGGTATGGGAGCACCACCTTGTAGTATCGTTATGACGAAATGGTTCTCGAAGAAAGAACGCGGTACGAAAACAGGTATTTGGAATATTTCACATAACGTTGGCGGAATGCTCGTACCACCACTTGTCGGAATTGGTGTAGCTATTTTTGGTGAAAATCATTGGCAAGGCGGCGTGTTTATTTTCCCAGCGATTATCGCAATGGTAATCTCAGTTCTTGTTTGGATTAATGCGAAGGATACACCAGAATCAGAAGGTCTTCCTCCAATTGATGAATATCGTAATGACTATGAAAATCTTGAAAAAGCAGATAATGCTAACAAGATGTCACCAAAAGAAATTTTAATGAAATATGTAGTGAAAAATAAATTTGTATGGTTCTTATGTATTGCGAATGCATTTGTTTATTTAATTCGCTTCGGTGTTATTAACTGGGTTCCACTTTATTTAACGACGGTTAAAGGTTTCTCAAAAAATGAAGCACACGCAGCGTACGCAATCTTTGAAGGTATGGCAATTCCAAGTTCATTAATCGTTGGTCTTTTAAGTGATAAATTATTTAAAGGAAAACGTATGCCATTATGTATCATTAGTATGGTCGGAGTTGTTATTGGTACGTTTGTATATTGGCAAGCAACTAGCATACTTGTTGTAAGTATTGCAGTTTCTATTATCGGTTGCTTAATTTATGTGCCACAGTTCTTAATCGGTTTAAGTGCGATGGAATTAGTACCGAAATTTGCAGTAGGTACGACAGTTGGTATGTGTGGTCTGTTCGGTTATGTAGGCGGAAGTCTTGTAGCAAACGCAGCAATCGGTGTTATTGTTGATCGTTCTGGCTGGGACGGTTGCTTCATCTTACTATTAACAGGTGCAATTTTATCAACAATCTTCTTGTTCATCGTTCAACGTGGACATGAGGGGAAAAAAACTAAAGTAGCGTAATATTTTGTTTGAAAAGCTATCCAATTATCATTTTGGATGGCTTTTCTTATATTAATATAATCTTTCCTTAAATCTATCTTAAAAGACAAGATGTCATATTTCTAATCATTGGAATTTTTGTTACAATATAAATGGATGTGTAAAACTTTGTAAAAAGAATGTAATAATATGTAATCTGTTTTCAGAAAGTTTTATACAATTTTTATATTAAACTATTAAGTTATAAAAGGAGAGAGAATATGGTACCAAATACGGTTCGTACTCCAAACAAGAAGAAGAAATGGATTATCATCGGGGTTATTGCACTAATTGTTATTGTAGCAGCAGTTAATATTTTTGTAATGCAAGGGAAGAAGAAGGGCGCAGCAACAACAGCTGATGCTGTAAGCTTTGAGAAGGTAACGGAGCGAAAGCTTAATAATACGAAGTTAATTTCTGGTCAGGTGAAACCAGGGAATATTGAAAGTTTCTATGCAGATCCGACTAAAGGAAAAGTGAAAGATATTGCAGTGAAAGAAGGACAAGAGGTAGAGAAAGGTACGAAGTTATTCTCTTATGATAATGAAGAGATTAACTTGCAAATGAAGCAAGCTGAGCTTGATCAGAAGATGGCAGATATGCGTTATGATCAAGGAAAGAAGAAAATTGATTCGTTGAAGAAAGAAATTAAGAAGGCAAAGGATAGCGGAGCTGGGAAAGAAGTAACAGATCCGATGGATGAGCAAGTAAGTGAGTTAGAGATGGCGCAAAAGACAACTGATCTTGAGAAAGAAAAAGGGAAGTTGCAGAAAGAAGAGTTAAGTAAAAAGCAGAAAGAACTTACGATTTATAGTAATTTTACTGGTGTCGTTCAAAAGTTAGATAAAGATGCGGCGCAAAGTTCATCTCAAGCGTTAGGTGGTCAAGGGAAAGCATTTTTACAAGTGGCGTCTAAAGATCCATTCCAAGTTCAAGGGACGTTAACTGAGCTTCAGAAGTCACAAATTCAACCAGATCAAACATTTACTGTCACTGCGAAAGCAAATAGTAAGAAGAAGTGGACAGGTAAAATTACAGAGGTAAGTGAATTCCCAACGAGTGCAGAGATGGCACAAGCTGGTGGTATGGGTGAAGCGACTCAAAATATGTCCCAATATACATATAAAGCAAGTCTTGATAGTCAAGATGGTTTATCTCCAGGTTATCACGTTTCTCTGCAAGTAAGTTTAGAGAATAAGACGATGATTGCTGTTCCAACTAAGAGCATTGTAGAAAAAGGCGATGATGCATTTGTTTATATTGAAGAGAAAGGGAAGCTTCGTAAACAAAATGTGAAAAAAGGTTCTACTGATGGAGATTGGACAGAGATTGTTGAAGGCGCAAAAGTGGGGCAAAAGGTGGTTAAAAATCCTTCCGACGACGTGTATGACGGAATGGAAGTGAAAGAGAAATGATTACGCTAAATAATATTGCTAAAACGTATTATCAAGGAAAATTGGCAGTGCCGATTTTGCACGGTATTAGTTTAACAATTCAAAGCGGTGAGTTCGTTTCGATTATGGGACCGTCTGGTTCTGGTAAATCAACGCTTATGAATATTATCGGTTGTTTAGATCGTCCAACAGAAGGCGAATATATGCTGAATGATGTGAATATCTTAACAGCAGACGAGTCAAAGCTTGCTTTAATTCGTAATGAATATATTGGATTTGTGTTTCAGCACTTTAATTTGCTGCCACGTCTTTCGGCAGTCGAAAATGTTGAACTTCCGCTCGTATACGGTGGTGTGAAGAAAGCAGAGCGTCGTCAAAGGGCTCTGGAAGCGCTTGGTAAAGTCGGTTTGTCAGATAGGGTTCATCATTTGCCGAATGAATTATCAGGTGGACAGAAGCAGCGTGTAGCGATTGCAAGGTCGATTGCGAATAATCCAACGTTCATTATGGCTGATGAGCCTACTGGTGCGCTTGATACGAAGTCTGGTGAGCAAGTTATGGATATTTTCACAAAGCTTAATGCAGAAGGTACAACGATTGTTATGGTTACGCACGAAGAGGAAGTAGCAGCGTATTCTTCCCGCCGCATTGTACTGCGAGACGGGAAAATTACAGAAGATAGAAGGTGTGCGGTATGAGTTTACTAGATAGTATAAAAATTGCCCTATCTTCTATTTTAGCTCATAAACTGCGTTCAGCTCTTACGATGCTCGGTATTATTATCGGCGTTGGTTCTATTATTACTGTCGTTGCAATTGGGCAAGGCGGGGAAGCGATGCTGAAGTCGAAATTTGCAGGTTCTGGTGGTAATAACCTTATGCCAATTCAATTTAAACCAGATATGAATGATGAGTTGGCTATAGGCGGATTTGAAATACCAAAGTTAACAGAAGAGGATATTATGGAAGTAAAACAAGTGAAAGATGTTTCACATGTTATTACGACAAATTCGACAACAGAGATATTGGATGTAAATGATAAAAAAGCAAATCTGAATGTTATTGGTCTTGATAATGAATATTTTGCGGTTAATAAAGTAAAGGTCGTAAAGGGACGTACTTTAGGTGAATCAGATATTTCTCATGCAAATAACGTTGTGATGATTAGTACAAAAACAGAAGAGACGTTATTTAAGGACGTAAACCCAGTTGGACAAATTATTGAGATGAAGGGGCAGCCAATGCAAATTATTGGTGTGTATACATCTGATAATGAGTTTATGGGATTTGAAATGGAAGAAACGTTAATCCCCCTTACATTATGGCCTGTTTTATTCGGAACAGATGATATTCAAAATATCGCAATTCAAGCTAAAAATGTAGACGATTTAGAAGCAGCTGGGAAACAAGCTGTTGATGTGTTAAATAGTCGTAAGCCAAGTGAAATTCCAGGTAAATATGAACTGGTGAATTTAAAAGAATTACAAGAAAATGTTTCTAAAGTCACTAGCATCATGACGATGATCATCGGCGGTATCGCTGGTATTTCATTAGTCGTTGGCGGTATCGGAGTTATGAACATCATGCTCGTATCTGTAACAGAGCGTACGCGCGAAATCGGGATACGTAAAGCACTTGGGGCAACACGTAGTAAAATTTTATTACAGTTTTTAATTGAAGCAGTTATGTTAACACTTCTAGGCGGTTTAATCGGAATTGGTCTTGGATATGGCGGGGCCTATATCGTTTCCACATTTGCGAAATGGCCACCACTCGTTTCATGGGAAGTTGTCGTTGGAGGCGTACTGTTCTCTATGACACTTGGTATTATCTTTGGATTAATTCCAGCGAATAAAGCTGCGAAGTTAGATCCAATTGAAGCATTACGTTATGAATAAGTTAGTAGTGTAGTAGAGAGGGGGCTCTCTACTACACATTACCGTTCTAGTGGGCGGTTCGTAGCCTTTATGTTGAGGAAGTGAACCGCCCGTTAGAACGGGTTATATAAATAGAAGGAGGCGTTATAATGGAAGCGAATATTAATACGCAAGATGTAGGTTCGAAAAAGCCATCATTATTAGGGATGATTACATCTCCAGGTGAACAGTTTGAGAGAATGAAGACTAATAATGCAGTTTGGGGTGCGTTTTGGATACTTTCTTTACTATCAGGGATTACTGGAGGTATTAGTACTTATGTATATTCTTTAACACCTGAATCAATTAAGCTCAATCAAGAATTAGGGGTTAATGTTACACCTGTGATGACTTTCGGTGCTGGTTTTGTATTTGGTGTTTTCGGTATGATAATAGGTTTCTTCATTAGTGCTGCTGTATATAAAGTGTTAATGATGTTAATGAGTAATGATACTTCTTATAAGAAATTATTAACGATTACTGTATATTCAAGCATTATTTCATTACTTGGCGTATTAATAAATGCAGTTTTAGCACTTATTCTAGGTGGTTCAGGGAAAGAATTTTACACTGGTTTAGGACCAATTTTCGCTTCAAGCGGCGGTGCTGTAAAAGGTATTGCAAATAGCATTGAAGTATTTACAATCTGGGGATTTGTGATTACATGGTTAGGTCTTCAAATTACAGCTGGTTTAAGCAAAAAGAAAGCAACGATTCTTATGGTTATTTTCTTCATCTTAACGATTGGCTTTGGTACGCTAAGAGGACTAGTGCAATAATCTTGATATTTCATGTCGCTAGAAAGAAATGCAGCAATTATAAAAGTAATTGCTGCATTTTTTGTTATAAGGAGTAGATACATATGTTTAAGAAGTTATTAGAAAATTTTTTGTTCATTGTATTATTGTTAGTGGTAGAATATATGCCGAATAAGAATCCTTATATATTTGTTGGCGTTATAAGTTGTATTTTAGCTATAGGTTTATAGGCAATCGATAGATCTTTCAAACGTATAACTACAGAATAGTATAAATCGAAAATGTATAAAAAAAGATTCCTTCTCACTTATAGAAGGAATCTTTTTTATTTTTACCCTTATTTCAAATACGACCAGCAGAATTTCAAATTCTACTTCGTGTAATTTAAAATTTCGGCGGTCGTATTTGAAATTACTCACAGTGAAATCGCCTCTTTATTTTTATATTGTGGAGGTACCGGCGGAATAACAAAGAGGTATACCTTTTAGAAACAGGTACTGTGTGAAGCCAGCGACTTTTACAGAGACAGTTGTTTTGTATGAAGGAATGATTGTAAATCAAATAAAGAAGCTAGGTATTTATCAAGATCATGAAGAGTATTATCAATGTGGTTTAATTGGTCTTTGGCATGCTTATGAAAGATTTGATGCGGAGAAAGGAAGTTTTCCTGCATATGCAGTTGTAACGGTCCGTGGTTATATATTGGAAAGGTTGAAGAAAGAGTCTGCCTTGCAAGAAAGGAATGTTTACGTAGGTGAATATGAGGAGATTTTTACGTTTGAAGATGCTGAAATAAGAGCAAAGGATTTTATGAGTGTATTAGATGAGAAGGAGAAGTATATTATTGTCGAACGTTTTTTTGTAGGGAAGACGATGGGGGAAATCGCTAGCGAGATGGAAATGACTTATTATCAAGTGAGGTGGGTGTATCGGCAAGCACTTGAGAAAATGCGAAATAGCTTAAGAGGATAAATAGGATTATAAGAATGGAAGGCAAGGGATATTGCTTTCCATTCTACTTATTCTGTTAAGGTAGTAAATGTAATAAGAGGTTTTTAAATTGTAGTGAATCTTGCATGTTCATACGTGATAATACGTATCCAGCTTTTAATAATTGTTGTTTTAACTTATGGGGACTGATATGTATTGTTGTAGTAGTGCCATTTGAAAAATGAATGTTAGCTTTTTTGCTCTTTTTGAAAAATTCTATGTCATCTATATGGTTATAAAATAGCCATATACAGTTTGGAGAAGAAGGAGATTCTGTCGGGAAAGCACAAATATATTCTCGATGATTAATTGGAATTGGGACATTTTGTTTGAATTTAAAGTTTGTTTGGACTGCATTACGTCTGCCTTGATAAGTAGAGTGAACATTGGTTAGACAAGATTGCTTGATGAGTTGGAGAGCAGTTTGACAGGAGTAAAGATGGTTCCCGCTACTGTCGATAATTTTGGTGCGATAATAAGGGTGCTTGTAAGGTTCCAGCATCATTGTAGAATTAGAAATAATAATATCATTTTCTTCATTCATAAATTTGATTCCTCCCTTATAAATGATAGTAATACCGAATATAATTATATACGAATTAAGTAAATTAATTATTAATATTCTGTTTCATATTGTAAATTTTGACTATTCGTTTACAATCAATAGATGTTAGTCTTTCTAATTTGCATCGCTTGTACATATATATGAAAATAGAAAAGAGTAGGCGGTGAGATAGTATGAAGAAAAAGTATATTATTATGGCTCTAGTTGTTGTTCTTCTAGTATATTTAGCAAATAGTAATCCGAGTAAAGGTGAATATACGGATTGGGCAGCGAAGCAGTTTATGAAACGTAATGATGTAAGTAAGAAGCTAGACGAAGTTCAAAAGGAAAATGAAGAAGGTCTCCTTGGCGATTTAGCATCGGCTGGTAAGAAGTTGGCGAAAAAATATGTTGAGCCACAAGTTGGATTATTAATCGAGAATTATACAAAGCGAAATGATTATATTTTCTTCTCAACATATACGACCGAGTTTGATATAGGCGGAGAACATTATAAATATGTATGCGTCGGTTTTTCAAAAATCTTTATTCCGATTGAAATGCCGAAGAAAAAAGATGAATCTGCAAAATGATGCAGATTCGTCTTTTTGTTTATAAGTTAATTGGAACTTCAGATACATTCTTTTCTACGAGACGGGCTCCTTTTTTTCGGGTATTTTCATTAATTGATGAAAATACAGATGAGGCAAGGATGGTATCCATTACTTGATTTACGACTTGTGCATCGACGGGTGTGATAGGTTTCTCGATAGAAAAAACAACTGTTTTTCCATCTTCTTTCGCAAAAATTAATTCTAGTACTTGCATATGTTATTTCCTCCTTTTTATTTATCCCGCTATATTGCGGGCAGGGTGATTGGTGTTGGTTCATACTTAGCGGGGGATGAACACCCCCCACTAAGTAAATTTTAACCTTATAGGGTAGAAAGATCTGATGTGCTAACAAGCTGTATAGCGTGAAGCGGTGATGCTTGTAAAGAAGCAAGAGCACGTGCTACGTTTTGTACTTGCTCTAAGTTTGCGTTTGTTTTAACACGCTTAAATTGTTTTTGCTTAAAAGCTGTTTTTCCGTTCTTATCTAATCCACTGTTTAAGACAAGACGTAAAGTTAAGTCCGTTACGATTGTTCCGACTGCCATGTTTATCACCCCCTTTCACTTTATAAATAGGGTGCAAATGTCATGTTTTGGCGTGAAATTTATTCTTTTTTTTGGTACGCTTAAAAGACTAAGAGAGGGGCTTCGGAAGAGTGAAACGTAAATGGTTATTTTGGATTCCTGTTTTACTATGGATGGGGTTGATTTTCTATTCCTCGGCACAACCATATAAAAAGCAGGATATGCGCTCGGATATTGAACAATATGTAAATGTTGAGTTTGTGAAAGAGCATTTCTCGTGGGTATCTATCGATTATGGCGGTGGTACACCTGTTAGCATTGCAAATAAAGGTGTAGGCGGATTTATTGAGTTTTTCCTTCGTAAAGGTGCGCATTTTATGGTGTTCTTTATGCTCGGTTCATTGACGTATTACGCTTTTCATCGATCAGGTTATTCGAGGAAAAGATGTTTTATATATGCTCTTCTTTTCGTTGCGGGATATGCAACATTTGATGAAATTCATCAATGGACTACGGGAGATCGTACACCGATGTGGCAAGATTCATTACTGGATACATGCGGCGGATTAACAGGAATTATAATAAGCAATTGGTTTTGGAATAGAAAAAGGAGCTAATCTTTTGAGATTAGCTCCTTTTGTTTATCCCGCGTTAACGGACAGTAAAACTCCCACCTCAAAATTCAGTTGGAGCAAAGAAGTTAGGTGGGAGATCAACTGTCCGTAAACGTCCGATTGGTTCAACTAATAATCAGTGGGGATGAACAAAACCCCCACTGATTAAAGTTTCACTTTATACACCAAGTAATTCTTTTAGCTCATCTGTAGATAGTTCGGTCATCCAACTATCGGTTGTAATGACAGCGTTGTTTAATGATTGTTTTCTTTCTAACATTTCATCGATTTTCTCTTCGAGTGTCCCCGTTGTAATCAGTTTATGAACGTGAACAAAGCGTTTTTGACCAATACGATATGCGCGGTCTGTTGCTTGGTTTTCTACAGCTGGATTCCACCAACGGTCGTAGTGAATGACATGGTTGGCAGCGGTTAAGTTTAAGCCAGTTCCACCTGCTTTTAACGATAAGATGAAAATGTCATACGTTCCGTTTTGGAACTGGTCGATCATTTTGTCACGTTCTTTCTTTGGTACACTACCGTTTAAGAAGAGGACGCGCTGACCGAAATGTTCTTCTAACACATTTTTTAGCATGTTCCCCATACCGATGTATTGTGTGAAGATTAAACAACTTTCATTTTGATCTTTTATATTTTCAATTAGCTCCATTAGCGTGCTCGTTTTCATGGAACGTTCGATGATGTCTTTTGGTTCTGTTTCTTTTAAATAAAGAGCAGGGTGATTACAAATTTGTTTAAGTTTGTTCAGCATGAGTAATATAAATCCGCGTCTTTCAATCCCACTTAATCCTTCTACATTTTGCAATGTATCTTGAACAAGTTGCTCATATAAGGAAGCTTGTTCACCAGTAAGTGGACAGTACGCTTTCTGTTCTTGTTTATCTGGTAAGTTTAATGCGACTGTTTGATCTTTTTTCGTACGACGCAGTAAAAATGGTGAGATAAATCGTTGAACTTGTTGGATTTTTCCTTCGTCACGATCTTTTTCAATAGGTGAGACGAAGCGGCGCTGGAATTGTCCTAAGCTGCCAAGATATCCGTGATTAATGAAGTCAAAAATAGACCAAAGCTCGGAAAGTCGGTTTTCCATCGGTGTACCGGTTAAAGCGATTTTGTGAGTTGCTTGCAAGTTTCGTACTGCTTTCGACTGCTTCGTATGTGGGTTTTTAATATTTTGTGCTTCATCCAAAATAACAGCATCCCAGCATAACGTACTAAGTTCTTCTTCATCAAGCTGAGCTAATGCATAAGATGTTAATACAACATCTGCTGATTGAAGGAAGTCTTTAAATGATTCACCTTTCGCTCGGTTACTTCCATAATGTAACTGAACACGTAAATTTGGTGCGAAACGCTCAAATTCTTTTTGCCAATTTCCAAGAACAGATGTCGGTGCTACGATTAAAGCAGGGCCTGTTTGGAGATTGTTCTCTTTTATATATAGTAAGTAAGTGATCGTTTGAATACTTTTTCCAAGTCCCATGTCGTCAGCTAATAATGCTCCGAATCCAAGCGTTCTTAAATATAATAACCATTCAATGCCATGTTGTTGATACGGACGGAGTGTTGCGTTTAGTGCAGAAGGGACATCTACTTTTGGAATATCTCCAATGTGCAGTAGTTTTTGGAATAGTTCTTCATAATATCCATCTAGCTCGATTTCAATATCGGTAAATGGACTATCTTCTTCTACAATTTCTGTTTCAGCAGTGTTTGATAAATGTTGCTGAAGGACATCTTTCATTTCGAGTCCATATTTATCGGCACGGTTCATAAGCTTTCGTACTTCTTCAATAAAGGCTGGGTCCAGTCTCATCCATTGACCATTTATATTGAATAATCGTTTGTTTTGTTCAACGAGTTCGAAAAATTCGTTTTCTGATAAATCAATGCCGTTCGTTGAAATTCGCCAGTCAAAATTAACGAGTGTATTCATGCCAAAGAAAGATTGCGTTTGCGTGGCATTTTGCTTCAACTGCACACGTAATTTTGGTTTTGTCGCTTTTAAATTTTGCCACCAGGATGGCAGTAAAATCGTAATACCTGCAGCGAGTAATTCGTTACTTGCTTCTGTTAAGAAGTTCCACGCTTCTGTTTCAAAGAGCTCACTTCGGAATGCATCGCCTTCTTTTAACCACGGCACGAGCTTACTGAATCCTTCTTGTGTTTCAAGAATACGTTCTTCATAATCGTGCCATCGTTTTGGTAAAGAATCGATACTTTCATATACATATATGCGATGTGCCCCGCGCTTTGGTGTAACAATTGTCTCAAGCTTCCACATTTCAAATTCTTCTTGCGGCTCTTGTAGCCGTAGTCCAATTGTAAAGGGAAGGTCATCTTCAATGTAACCAATTTTTCGAAGCCAATCTTCTTCATGTAGTGCTGCATCCAATTGTCTTTTCGTAAAGTCGTAATGTTCATAAAGTCTCTTGGCATCTTCCCATCCGTCGTTTGAACGGTTATCTTGTAATATGCTTTCATTTACCGCGGCCGAGAAAAGAGATGCCAATGTGTCATCTTCGATTGGGGTATTTTGCACTTTCCAAGATGGTTGTTTGGGCCAACGCTCCATATCAGGTACGAAGCTACCGCTTGTGAAGGCATCCCATAATTCGTTCGCATCTTTCGTAAGTGCTGTAATAGGGCCATTCATTTGAATATGGGCAAAGGAGTTCATCGGTTTATTAGCGATGTATTCAAATGCTTGTGCGTTTGTTAGCATAACACCTTGTTTTCCTTCAAAGGTTGCTTCCTTTAGAAACGTGCCGTAGAAGGAAGTGGAGTGCCATGTAAATGCATTTCGTTTCCAACTTGTTACGGATAATGGAGTACCGCTGTCATCTTCTCCCCAAAGGAACCAACCTTGACTAACGTGCTGGAGCCTAATTGTTACTTCAGTTTGATTGATCATCGATTAATTTTCCTTTCCGTAATTCCTCTTGTAGTGCACGCAGACGTGAATGTAAGTTTGCGATGTGAATAATGAAAGCATCCCATTCATCAGTACGCTTTAATCGTTTATATAATGTACGTAATTTCTTTAAGTAACGAACTGCACGTCTATATGATTTGCGGTTTCGCTCTTCAATGGCCTCGGTAGCAGCAAGGTGATAAAGAGGAAGGGCTGCTTCTGGTGCTTCCTTTTCAATATCTTTCAGTGGCTCTTTCAAAAGTTCAATTGCTTCAAACCCATGTAAGAGCTGAAGTTCTGCCCATGTACGATATTGCTTTTTCGCGAGTACGTATTGCTCATAGTTTGCGAAACTATATGGTAATAGCTCTTGCAAAATCATTTCGAGTCCGGCTTGTTCATTTGTATGGGTTGCATACGTTTCATACATGATGACAAATAAGCGAACGATATCTTTTATGAAAATCGTATTTTCGTGCTCATGTATCGTTTTCTTCACTTGTTTATACGTAAAGGAAAGCCAGTTTTTCGCACGATCCCACTGCATTGTATTTAATAGCTCTTCTAACCAATAGAAGTACAGACTTACAACAGAAGCAGGCTGTTTCTTTAGTAAGTCCATAGCTAATAGGTCTTCGTCATTTAAAAAGAGTAGATGAGAAGATGCTAATGCTTTGGAAAGTGGATTGATTTTCGTATCGATTCGCTTTTCTTCTTCTTTCAGTTTCTCTTTATTGTGTAAGAGTTCACTCCATATGTGACGATAAATAAAAAATCTTTCTTGCGTATAGGCGTCGGTGGAGAAGAATACTTCGTGAACGAGACGAGCTGTTTCTTGCAAAATTGCTTCAGACTCTGAAGGAATCGCTTCTGATTGTAAGTCCCGAACGATGGATTCCACTTTGTCTACAAATAAGCGAACGACGTTAACAGGCTGGTGATAAGAATACGTTTTATTTGCTTCGAAGTCCTGAATTTCTTCTAATAATTTTTGAAAGCAATAAAGCGCTGCATGTAGCCTGAACAACTCATGTATCGCAACGATACGCGGAGCTTTCCGCTCGAGTTTCGTATAGAAGTCTGTAAAAATACTCATAAGAAAATACATTTGTTTATAAGTAAGCCGAGCTTGTTCTTTTTTAAATGATTCATATTCGTTGTCAAAATACGATTGCCAACTTTTATAATCCGTTTCTTCAAACGCTGATGATTGCAATACTTGTCTTGCAGTTCGAATAGGAGGAAGGGAAGGTTTCGTATTATTTTTAAATAAAGTTAATACATCTCCTACTTGCCCGAAACTAGATGCTGCAGATAGTAAAACAGCGAGCATATGCTCACATTGCGTTGGTGCAAAGCAATCGCAATAGCTTTCAGCGACGTTACGAATCGGGATATGGACGCTATATACGCTGCCTGCAGCATCTACAGTTCCTGATAGCGTATAACCATCAAAGTCAACGTTGTAGACAACACCACTACGATATAGGTGCCGAGCTGTAGCGACATGTTCCTGATCAGCTGTTTGCTGTGGATCTAGTCCTTGAACGAACTCATTCGCAATCATCATAATTTCATCTTTCGTAATTGAGTGTTGCAGCATAATATTCCTCCGTACACATATTTCTTTCCTTTACCATTATAAACAAAAAATGCTCAAAACAGAAAAAATGAAATTTGGATTACATAAATTGAAAATCATGGTAATATATATAGTGTTAATTTTGTATATTACTATATATGTATAGGAGGAGAAATGGTTTGTCAGATTTACAGACGAAGTTAGGCAGTGGAATGAATAAGTTACAAGAAGGAATTGAGCAAGGGAAGATGAAGTTACAAGTTGCGCAAGAAATCGCTCAACTGAAAAAAGAAATGCAAGTGCAAATGCAGAAAAAGGCAGAGGTTCTATTAGAGATTGGACAACGAGTCTACGTTCAATTAAGAGGAAACGGAGTAGATGAAGCTAGCCTACAAGAAATGATTGCTCCAGTTCAAGAATTTGATGTAGCTATTTATCAAGCAAGAAAACGCATTGTTGAACTGCAAAAGCAACAAGGCGAGAAAGCTACATGTGAATGTGGTGGACCTTTATCAATAAATGATAAGTTTTGTGGTTCGTGTGGAAAGCCTAATCCAATGTTAGCGATAGAACATGAAGGTGAAACGACAAATTGTATTTCATGTAATGAACATATCGATCAAAACTCTACTTACTGTCCAGTTTGTGGGATTAAGCAAAGTGGGGAGTGAATTAGATGTATTGTCGCACATGTGGAAATCAACATGGTGAAGAGGTAAACTATTGCCCTAACGAAGGAAGTATGGAGATTGCAGGAGCTATAGAGGCAGTAACGTTAGAACAAGATACTGCAAAATACTGCAAAGGTTGTGGCAGTGAAAATGCTCAGCAAAATTTATATTGCCAAAAGTGTGGGCATTCTTTATTTATTGTGAAGAAAAAGGAACAATCTATCAAATTGCCTACAATGGACGGTACGCCTGAAGTTAAATTTACAGCAGATAAAGCTGTTTTAAAAACAGGTTTTATTGGTGGGGCTGTTGCAAGTATTCTCATGTTAATTGCTGGTTGGATTGGTAGTGTATTATTTGCTTCTATATTAAGTGAGATGTTTAGTAAATTTGCGAAAGAATTAGAAATGTTGCCAAGCTTTTATTCGAGTGCAACTTCTACGATGTTAAGTTATCATTTACTTGGTTTTACAGCTAGCGACGATAGCGGATTGATATTTTCTTTATCATGGCATACTCCATTTACATTACTATTAATCATTCCATTTATGATTTTCGCTGGTACAGGAATTTGTTTAGGAAAGCAGCGTGTTGCAAAAACGATTAAGGATCAAATCTTTATAGCAGCAACAGTTGGTATTATTTATGGTGTCTTTTTATTCATTATAAGTTTTATAGCATCACAATCTTTCGCAATTCCATTTTCAGAAGCAGGTAAGATTACGGTTGGCTATTCAGCGATTAAGAGTTTACTGAGTGGTTTTGTGTGTGGGACATTATTTACCTTAATAGGATTTATTGCTCATACAAGCAAAAATAATATGGCAGCAGCATTTCAAGAGTTAATGCCATATGGAGCGTCTGTTTATTACGGTATTTCAGCCATGATAAAAGGACTTTTAGTAACAGCAGTAGTAGTTTGTATTATGGCGTTAGTAAATAAGGAAGACAGTATTGAACCATTAAAAGAAATAACAACTTTAAAATCTGAAAGTACATTATTAGCATTAGAGTTAACACCTCAATTATGGAGTATGGCTCATTTTGCTCCGTTAGAAGTATCAAGTCCAGCACTTAGTAAGGAGTTTACTGGAATTGGTAAGAAATCAAAATCATCTGAGAGCACATTATCGTTTTCATTTATATCAGGCATCTCTGTAAATGGCGTAGTGGTTAGAGATATAATGATTTCAAAAGGAGCAAGTCAGGAAAGCCTTGCTGAATTTGATGAAGTGAATAACGTATTCCATTACGGTTTATTACTGCTTATTATTCCATTGTTCCTTATGTTTAGAGCGGGAAGAAAGTTAGCTGAATTATCGACTGCCAATATGTATATTACATTAGCAGTATGCAGTGGTTCTTACACAATTATGATGATTGTAATGAATATGATTTCTAAGTTCCAAATTGATGTTTCAGGGACTGTAACAAGTTTGTTTGGAACAAGTGGAACGGTATTATCTATGCAAAATTCATTTGTATATTTAACTTTGTGTAGTTTTATTGTGACATATGTAGCAGCATTTGTTGGAATGAAGTTAGCTAAAAAATAGGAGGAGAGCACGTTGAAGTTTTGTGGAACATGTAAAAAGAACGTTGCAGACCATTTGAACTTTTGTCCTGAGTGTGGGAGTAAAGTAGAAGTAATCGTCGATAACACTGCCGCTACATATACAGAAGTACAAAGCGAGACACAACCAGTGAAAAGTAAGAAAAATTTATTTTTAATTATTGGTTTCGCCATTATTATTATTTTAGTATTTGGGGTATATAAATTTGGAGCATATAAGTTTTCAAAAGAAAAGCAAATAAATGTAATGATTGAAGCATTCCAAAAGAAAGATATTAATGCAATTGATGAGTTTGTGAAAGCAAATGATTCAAGCTTAAAGATTAAGACAGAGGATATTAAAGCGTACATGCGTTACTTAAAAGAGAACCCTTCTTACAATAAACAATTATTGTCTTATTTACAGAAAGAGACAGTAGATCAAAAGTTAACAAAGGATAAAAATTCGTTTAAAGATGGGGAAATTGTAGCAGAGGGAAAAGAGTGGTTCTTATATCCAAAGTATAAGTTTAGCATGAAATCTTATTATATGAGTGTTAGTACAACTGCAAAGAATGCAGAAATATATGTGAATGATAAAAAAGAAACAGAACTTTCTAGTGATAAAACTTCGAAAGAGTTAGGTCCATACTTCCCTGGTACGTATGTTGTCAAGGCAACAGCGAAGACAGAACTTACTGAATTAGAAACAGAGAAAGAAGTAGATTTAGCAGATGAACAGAGCGAGAAAGTGAATGTAGATTTATCGCTTGAAGGAAAGTATGTAAGCATTTCTTCTGATGAAAATGATGCAACCGTATTTGTAAATGGTAAAAAACGTGGGAAATTAAGTTATGGTAATTATAAACTGGGTCCTGTATCCACAGATGAAACAGTAGAAGTACATTTAGAGAAAACTACTGATTTTGGTGTAATAAAATCTGAAAGTGTTAAAATTGGAGACCAAAGCACGTATTACTTAAAATTCCCGAAAGAAACATCAAGCTCAGCAGTTGGTGATTTTGTACGAAATCACATTTATAATAACGTACGTGCGATTTCGTTAAATGATTTTAGTCTAATTGAAAATAATTATGATAAGAGCGGGAAATCGTATAAGGAAGACCGTGATTATATACAATATCTACACAAAAAGGGAATTACTGAAGATTCATTAACAATGGAAATTCGTAATGTAGAGCATCAAAGTGATACGAAATATAAAGTAACGACATATGAAGAGTACCATATTCGTTATGGTGATGGATCTGTGAAGTTCAAAAGCTTTAATAATGAACATATCGTTACTGTTAATGGAAATGGAAAGATATTGTACCATTCTCTTGGAGCGAATAATACGCTTAAGTCAGAGGAAGTATCTGGTCCGAACCGTTAATAAAAAGACTATCTCATATAATTGAGATAGTCTTTTTTCGATTAGGAGCGCGTTTCCTTTAATATCGCTTGCACATATGGATCATGTAATATTTGTTCTATAATTGGTAACATGTTTTGTTCGAATGGAATATCGATAGGAAATGGCTTTTGTGAGCCGGGTTTGATTCCATATTGGACAATTTTGTAATGTGTATTTGCTTCAGAGCTGAGCACAATTAATTTATATCGATTGTCATCGCCAGCGAGTGAAAAGTCAATGGAAGTAGCGTCGTACGTTACTTCATCTTTATATATATACGGTTTTGGTGTACCGATCCAGTCTACTTTTGCTTGTACATTCATGAACATAACCTCCTTATAGCTATTATAAAAAAATAAAAGCCAGCTCTCAACAAAGAGAACCGGCTTTAGCAGTCATTGGTTATTTTAAAATTTTCACTTTAACAGTTTTGCGTCCCCATTTTTGAGCAGCGCTATCTGATCCAAGTAGGATGTCGATACGGTTACCTTTAATTGCACCGCCAGTATCTCCAGCGATAGCTTCTCCGTAACCTTCAACCCATACTTTAGATCCTAATGGAATTACTTTCGGGTCAACAGCGATCATTTTCATGTTTGGGTTCGCTGTTAAGTCATGACCCATTGCAGTTAATACACGGCCACCGTATGTGCCACCGTTTTCGCTCGGATGAGCTGTATATGCTGTAGCTACAACTGTTAACTCACGACCACCAGAAGGTGTGCTAGTTTCAGCAGCTTTCACAGCAGGCTTAGCAGCTGGTTTTGCTTGTGCTGCAGGTGCTTGCGCTTTAGCTGGTGCTACAGTTTTAGCAGGAGCAGGTTGTTCTTGTTTCTCGATAACAGGTGCTGTACCTGTTAAGAAAGGAACGTGAACATAAGCTGTTTTCCCGTTATATTCAAATTGTAACCACTCATTTTGTACTTGGTTCGTTGTTTCGATCATATCGTCTTTCTTTAGCGTTCCAAGAACTTCTGAGTTTGTGTTCGCTTCAGCACGTACGTTTAATACGTTAGCTGTTACGTAGTAGATGCTTTTTGTAAACTCTGTACTTACGAATGCGTCTTTACCATCTAAAGTGATTTTTGACCATCCGTTCTCTGTATTTTGAACATCTATTTTATTCCCGTTTAGTAATTTACCGACAACTTTTGATTCCGTAGTAGGGTTTTCGCGTACATTTAGTACGTCTGTTGTTACAACAGTTTCTGCATTAGCAGATGATGTGAAAATCCCAAGACCAAAAACTGCTGCTGTTGCTATTCCAATTAATTTTTTCATGATAGCCTCCATTGCGTTTGTTTTCGTGTCCTCATTATAGCAACAGATTTTTCGGATTTCGGGAAAACACACAATTACAAACCATTCGTAATCAGTCGTTAACATCCTGTAATATAACAAAAAATATAGGAAAGCGTTTTTCATTCTATGTGATTAGTAGGTTTTTACTTATATTCAAAATATTTAATACAACATATATTTTTCGGTGTAAATAAAAACATTACAGGAGTGTTACATGATGTTTACTAAACGATTACATTCCTTGAGTATTTTACCGTTTTATGGGTAATATAGTTATATAAACATAAACATTTCGTTTGTGAAACTATAAACACGTGCTATATACTAGCAAAAAAACCGCATAATTGTTACAAACAGAAAGGGTTGCAAGGAAGAAAAATGCCCTTTTTTATATCTGTAACACATCCTTTTTTGGGAAAACACATTCCCATCCGCATTTTTCTCGCACAATTTGACAGCAGTATTTCGATCTTATAGCTCTCGCAGAGTAAAAAGATTATACGGAAGGTAAGGCTGTCCATAAGAATTCTAGTTGGTGAAGGTGAAAGTAAGAAAATCACCGTAAAATTATAGTTTTCTATCCGATTTTACATATCGGAATTTATGTTATTTACAAAAGTGAAACCTACGAAGGGGGATTTGATGAGGAAACTGACAAAAACATTCATCGTTTCATTAACATTATGTATTGCATTTACAATTTGGGGGATTATTCCCGAATCTATTATTGGAAAAGGTAGCCTAGGAAATGTAACGACTGCGATTCAAACGGTATTGGTTAGTAAGTTTGGATGGTTCTATATTATTTCTGTTTCTATTATATTAGGTGTGTCTATCTTTTTAATTGTTTCGAAATACGGTTCTATTCGTTTAGGTAAAGATGATGATGAACCTGATTATAGTTATATGACATGGTTTGCTATGCTATTTAGCGCTGGTATGGGTATCGGTTTAGTTTTCTGGGGCGTTGCTGAACCATTAAACCATTTGTACGCACCTCCGTTTGGAGAAGGTGCAACTGAGGAAAGTGCGCGTCTTGCATTACGTTTTTCATTTTTCCATTGGGGATTACATCCGTGGGGACTATATGCATTTGTAGCGCTGTGTATTGCTTACTTTACTTTTAGAAAAGGAAAAGCAAGTACAATTAGTGCGACAGTAGGTCCGTTATTCAAAGACGGGGAACATGGACGTATTGCTCATTCATTTGATGTGTTAGCTGTTTTCGCAACTGTGTTTGGTGTCGCAACATCATTAGGTCTTGGTGCGAAACAAATTGCTGGTGGTGTTAGTTATTTAACATCTATCCCGAATTCATTGCCGACACAGTTAGTTATTATTGCAATCGTAACCGTGTTATTTATGTTATCTGCGCAAACAGGTCTTGATAAAGGAATTAAATATTTAAGTAATGCGAATATTATTTTGGCGTTTGCACTTATGATTATTGTATTATTTGCAGGTCCAACAAACTTTATTATGAATTACTTCACTTCAACAATCGGTTCTTATATTCAGGAATTGCCAAGCATGAGCTTCCGCTTAAGTCCATTAGATGAAGGCGGAAACCAATGGATTCAGTCGTGGACAATTTTCTATTGGGCATGGTGGATTGCATGGTCACCATTCGTAGGTACGTTTATTGCACGTGTTTCACGAGGACGTACCATTCGTGAGTTTGTTATCGGTGTGTTACTCGTACCGACTGTAATTGGTGCACTTTGGTTCTCTGTTTTCGGCGGGACTGGTATTCATATGGAGCTGTTTGGTGATGCTCATATCTTCGACAAAGTGAAAGAGATGGGAACAGAAGTAGGGTTATTCGCTATGTTCGATCAGATGGGAAGCTTTGGATCAGCTTTATCGGTATTAGGTATTCTACTTATTGCAACATTCTTTATTA
Source organism: Bacillus cereus group sp. N6 (assembly GCF_016483705.1). NCBI lineage: Bacteria > Bacillati > Bacillota > Bacilli > Caryophanales > Bacillaceae > Bacillus > Bacillus cereus group sp. N6. Next base: position 24,741 of record NZ_JAEHBI010000029.1, on the reverse strand, counting down.
CATCTGCAGACTCTGCGACATTCGTTTTAGGGATGTTAACGACACATGGTAGTTTAAATCCACCAAACCGCATTAAAATGGTTTGGGGTATCGTTTTAGCATCGATAGCTTCTACCTTATTATATATTGGTGGATTAGAAGCACTGCAAACGGCAGCTATTATTGCGGCATTCCCATTCGTCTTCGTTATTTTCTTTATGATGGCAGCATTATTTAAAGAGTTACAAAAAGAGGGGCGTATGAAGCGTCATAAATAATAGAAGGAAAAAGAGCTGATTATATATCAGCTCTTTTTTATATAGAAGGAATTTTAACTGCAAGTCAGGGAAATAAAATACTTTACTATGTAAGTAGTATGCCTTTTATGTGAAGATAAATCGATGAATTTCGACAATGTTCGATATCTTGCGGATTCTATTTGTATTTTTGACAAAAAATTGTCGGAAATGTGTTGTCACGTTTATGTATATGTGCTATATTATTTCCTGTAAGCGATTTCAAATAGTTTTAAAGCGCATTCAAGGGGGACATCTAGAATAATGAAACGTTACGAAAGAAAGTGGAAGCATATTTGTTTGAAACGTGTGGCACATCGTAGTGTCCAAGAAAGCACGGAACCTAAGACTGAAACGCGCAAAGAACAGCAAGAGAAGCAATTGGTTCTACAAAAATAGCAATCACTTTTTCGTATATAAATGAAGGTCAATCGTTCGTTGGGGGATGGACGTGAAATTACTTTCAGCTAAGGGGTATTGTCTGATATATATAATTTATACGGCAATAAATCAGCACAGAGCATACGGCGCTCTGTGCTGATTTTTATTTTGTAAATAAAAATCAGTGGGAGAACTCCCACTGATTAAAGTTTTACTTTTCTTTTTTGAATCGAACTGTTTTATCCCAGCCAATGACTTGTTTCTTACTCTTTGCACGTAAGTATAAAATTAAGCTGCGAATGAATAAGTACGTAAAGAGCTGTGCGTACGTAAAGTACATGATAACACTAATAAAAATATTAGTTGGTGTAAAGGTTCGTTCCACACTCTGGGCACTAAATAATTGAGAAACATATGTAATATATGCGACATACCACATAAATAGTAGCGGAATGCTATATTGAATTTGGAATATCCCGAGTACCCCAATTACAAACCAAACGTTCGAAATGATTAAGAATAGCCAAAATACAACATACACTAAAACTTGTTGTAAGGAATGGACGAGAAGTTTTCCTTTAAAGAAACTTAAGGAAGAAAACATTTTTTCTAAAATGTACAAGTTCCCTTGGAGCCAACGTGTACGCTGCTTAATAAGGATTTTTAAATGCTCAGGTTCTTGTTCCCATGTAATCGATTCTGGAACGATCGGTAAGAGATAGCCTTTTTGTGTAATTCGTAATGTTAATTCAGCGTCTTCTGCAATTGCATACGGGTCATAGCCGCCAAGTTCTTCTAATGCAGAGCGACGAAGAAGCATATTTGTTCCTGTTAGTGAACCTGTTTGGAATAGTAACCAGCGTCCTGATTGCATAAGGAGCTGGAAGATTTGAAATTCTAATGAAATCATTCGTGTTAGCCAGTTTCTGTTTTCATTTACAGTACGAACGTGACCAACAGCTCCAACAGCATCCTCGGTTGTTTCAGCGTGTTCTACAAGCATTCGCAGTGCATGTGGTTCAGGCTGGTTATCTGCATCATACACACAGAAGTATTCACCATCTGAAATACTAAGACCGTAGTTTAATACACGCGATTTCCCTTTTGGTTCACCCGCCGGAACACGAATGTGACGAATATGAGCATAAGCTTTGTCAAAATCGTCACCAATTTCAGGTGTCTCATCTTGAGAGTTATCGTTTAATAAATAAACAGTTAGTTTACCTGGATATTCAATCTTTGCCATCGCCTCTAAAGTATCTTTAATAACGACCCCTTCATTGTGGGCTGGTATTAAAATGTCGACGCTTGGATAATGTTCTAGCGTACGATCTTTTCGTTTACTATTTCGGTGAACTAAACCTGCGAGTGTTAAGAAAGAATAGTAAACAAGTAAGGCAGAGAATAGAAAGGCTGTAAAGATAAGTATATACTTAATCGAAAATGTGATACTAATCCAAAAAACGAGTACGCAAAACAGAAGGAATAAAAGCAGTATAACGAGTGTCATCATAATAACGTCTTTCCTTTGTTCCCAATTTGCTCGCGTGAAATTTGTATATCTTGGATCGCTTCAGCAGCAAGCCATTGCTCCATTTTTGGCTTTAGACGGTTCATTACAATGTCAGCACCGGCTTCATTTGTGTTTTGTAATAAAATAACTAGCTTATTATTATCGTATTCAGCAGCAAGATCAAAGTCATCTCTTATCGTTTCAACTAATAATGAAGCTACACGGTTCATAACACTTTCCTTTGTATATTTACTAAAGGAATTGAAATCAAAGTAAATAATAATACCCGTTTCATTACGACGATTCATTGCAGTGATTAATAATGCTTGTCGTCTTTCGAATTCTTGTCTTGTTAATAATTTTGATTCTCCAATGTATTGTTCTAACGTTCTCACACGTTTGGTTAATTCTTGATTTTCATGAATAACCTTCTTTAATAAATGAGTTGAGATATATACGATGAAGAAGTTTGCTGCCATTAGGAAGTGAGTAATAATGTATTCCCATTGTTCCGATGTACTCCATAAGTAAAGCCATGCTTGGTAGAACAGATAGAATACCGAAGTAATGGTTCCTAATATAAAAAGAACAAATGCGGTTTTATCAGTCAATAATAGAAATAGTACATTAACAATTACATATATAATTGTAAAAATGAGAGCATGTTCATATTGCGTTACATGTACAGTTGTAAAATAAAATAAAATTTGTAAAATCCACATAGAGAGGACTTTATAGAAGTTATTTTTCACAAAACTTTCCTCCTTAAAGGTAATTCATGCAAGGATACTTGTAGTATGCACAATTATTAAGAAATAGACCGGATGACTAGATTCTTTTGGAGAGAGCAACAACAAGTAGTATCTCTCTTTTGCAAGAAAAAATAAACAGACTTACTAATTATTGTATCATAATGTTCTTATATTTAAGCATAAAGTATTTAATATATATCGAAAAAATATACAACATATAATAAAAAGCCCCCTCTTTAGAAAGAGGAGACTTTGCATCATTTTATAGGAACATCATACCTGCAACTGCTGCATTTAAGAAGTTTGCTAATGTACCAGCGATAACTGCTTTAATCCCTAACTGTGCAATTTGTTTACGGCGAGTAGGAGCTAATGTTCCTGTTACACCTAATTGAATTGCGATAGAAGAGAAGTTTGCGAATCCACAGATTGCGAATGTTAAAATTAAGTTTGTTTTTGCAGAGAACTCTGCCATGTGTGGTCCTAAGTTTGCGTATGCAACGAATTCGTTGATTGCAAGTTTTTGACCGATAAAGCTTGCTGCTTGTATAGCTTCACCAGGAGAAACCCCGATTAAGATTGCAAATGGTGATAGTAAGTAACCGAAGATTAAATCAAGGCTAAGTTTAATATCAAACCAAGAACCAACCCATCCTAATAAGCCATTTAATAAAGCGATTAATGCGATGAAAGCCATTAACATTGCTGCTACGTTAATAACAAGTTGCATACCTTCAGATGCACCACGTGCTGCTGCATCAATAACGTTTGCATCTTCACGTTCTGTAGAAAGTTCAACGTTATTATCTACTTTTTCTGTTTCTGGCATAATTAGTTTCGCGATTAATAAACTTGATGGAGCTGCCATAATTGCTGCTGCTAATAAGTGTTCTAACGGAATACCCATTGCTGCATAGCCGACAAGAACTGATCCGGCAACGGCTGTCATACCGCTTACCATAATAGTGAAGAATTCACTATTTGTTAAACGTGCTAAGTAAGGTTTGATTAAGATTGGAGCTTCAGTTTGTCCTAAAAATACGGTTGTTACTGAGTTTAAACTTTCTGCTTTAGAAGTTCCAAGAAGTTTACTTAATGCACCACCAACGACACTAACAAATTTCTGCATAATACCGAAATGATATAAGATTGCAACTAATGAACTAATAAATACGATTGGAAGTAGTGCTTGAATGAAGAAAACAAATCCCCAAGGGCCTTTTGCGTTGACTAAATCCCCAGCAACGAACTTAATTCCCTCGTAAGAAAAATTAATTAATCCTTGAACGCCATCTGCAGCGTATTTTAAACCTGCTTTTCCGGCATCCCATCGTAATACGATAAATGAAAATGACATTTGTAATGCTAGTGCGATTAAAATTGTGCGCCAATTAATAGCTTTGCGGTTGGAAGATAGTAAGAAAGCAATTGCTAATACTCCAATCACGCCGCCAATTCCCCATAAAAGATTCATGCAGTGTATGCTCCTTCCTCATAGTAAAAAAAGTGTATAAACCAGTTGTCTATACGTTTACGAATATAACATCTTAAGTAACTTATCATAATGGACATCGGAGGTCAAACGTCTAACGAAAAGTTTAAATAAAAAGAAAATTCTTTAAAAAAACACATATAAAATGATTAAACATGAAATAGGTTATGTTTTTTATGTAAAAATATACATTATGATAACGTTATGGAGTGTTTTTGTAGAATATAGTGTATGAAATAGGGAAATAGATACATTATTTTTTCGGGGATATAGGTGACATATATTAAAAAGAGCCTTCTAGTAATCTAGAAGGCTCTAAAATATAACTTAAGGTGCTTTTGTGTATCCTAAGAAATGGCTCTTCCAATAAGAGTTACTCAATGAAGCGATTGCTACACCTTTATCTCCGGCTTGGATAAATGATCCGCCTCCAAGGTAAATACCCATATGAGAAGGACCTGCTTTATAAGTATCTTTGAAATAAATTAAGTCACCTGGTTGTGGATTTGAAGTTTGTGGTAGGCTACCCCAATATCCTGCAACACTTTGACGACTAATGTTATGACCAAATTTCTTAAATACGTGGTAGATGTAACCACTGCAGTCAACACCAGTAGCAGAAGTACCACCCCAAACGTATGGTACGCCTTGCATTCCTTTTGCATATGCAAGTATGGAAGAACTATCACCACTATTATTGCCTGTATTATTGTTGTTATTGTTTTGATTGTTATTTTGGTTGTTGTTAGGCTTATTATCTACCGCGCCACCAACTGGTGTTTTAGAAAGGTAACGTGTTCCGATGTAACCAGTTTGACCGTTGTAGTTAATTTTGCTCCATCCAGAGTTTTCAGAGATTACTTGAACCTTCTGTCCTTGTGGAAGTGCCCCTATGATTCTATAATTTGTACCTTCGCCGCTACGTACGTTTAGTGCAGAAGCATTAATGTAGTAGTCACCAATTGCACCTTGATCAGGTTGTTTTGGTTGTTCAGGAGTAGCAGAGCCACCTTTAACGAATTTTACAAACTCGCTACTAACGAAGCCTGGTTTTCCTTGATAGTTTACTTTAAACCAACCGTTTTCAGATCCAACTACGTTTAATGTAGTACCATTTAACACGCCACCAATTACACTATGGTAAGCAGCAGGGCCTGTACGAACGCGTAGAGATGTTGCGTTAACAACGTAAGTACCGCCAGTTTGAACAGTTACATTATTGTTTTGTTCTTGTTTGTTATCTTGGTTGTTTCCTTGTGTAACGTTATCGTTAGAACCGCCTTTTGTTACGTAGTCTTTGCTTACGTAAGCAGTTTGTCCTGCATAATTGATTTTGAACCAATCTTGAACTTCTCCAACAACTTGCACAACTTGTCCTTTTGTAACGGAAGCTACAGTTGTATGAGAAGTGCTAGGACCTGTACGAACACGTAGGGAAGATACATTTACTGTATAGTTTCCGCTTGCTGGTTTTACAGATTCTTGGTTGTTATTATTTGTATTGTTGTTTGAAGAACCTGCATTAGAAGAAACGCCAGATACGAATTCGCCACTTACATAACCTACTTGTCCATTATGGTTGATTTTCACCCAACCATTTTCTTGGCCGACAACGTTTAACGTTTGTCCTGCATATACACGCCCAGAAACAGAACTAGAAGTGTTAGGAGCTGTACGCACACGTAATACATCGGCAGTAACTTTATTGTTCCCACCTGTTGTACTTACATTAGAATTGCTTGCTCCATTTTTTGATACAAATTCGCCACTAACAAATCCTGTTTTTCCATTAATGTTAATTTTGAACCAACCATTTTCTTCGCCAATCACATTTAATGATTGACCGTTATAAACACGCGAGATGATGTCGTGAGAAGTACTTGATCCTGCACGAACATGTAATACGCTAGTGTTTACCGTATAAGATGAGCTGTTTGATGCGGAAGCTTGGACAGTTTGTGTAGCAGCTTTTTGTGTATTTTGTTCAGGGGCAGCTTGAACACTATCAAGTGTAGGTGCTGCTCCTCCTGCTACAGACACTGCCGCAAGACCGGCAAGGTATTTTTTCATAATTTGTCGATTCCTTTCTGTCTGTAATGTAGTGAAGAAATATTTACCAACTGTTAAAAATTCTAAAGAGCATGTCGATTACTGTCAAGACTTATGCGGGAATCTGAATATGACAAAAAGATTACAAGAAAAAATCAAGGCATAAATTACACCTTGATTTCCATTTAAATACATATATTGAATGTAGAAAGGTTAGAAATTATTCGCGTTTAAGAAGATGACATATTGGATTGTAACAAGCTTTGAGAAAAGGATCTTTGCAACATTTTTGTGATAGGGCCAACTTGACCATCTTGGATGGCAGTTCCATCAAGGTGAGTCATCGGCAAAATTTCAATCGTCGTTCCTGTAAAGAAACATTCATCCGCTTGATAAACATCGCGAATGCTAAACAGTTCTTCTTTTACTGGAATGCGAAGGGTTTTCGCTAAAGAAAGGACATACTGACGAATGATGCCATTTAAAATAAGGTGATTGGCTGGATGTGTGTAGAGAGTTCCGTTTTTTATGAGAAAGAAATTAGAACAGCTTCCCTCAGTTACAGTACCATTTCGTACGAAAAGAGCCTCTTTACAACCTTTACGTTCAGCTTTCGTAGCGGCTAATACATTGGGTAATAAATTTAATGATTTGATATCACAGCGTAGCCAGCGGGTATCTGGTTCTGATATAGCACGTACACCATATTCAATCCATAACGCTGGTCTTTCTTTCTTCGTAATATAGGCATAGATTGTCGGCGGGACGTCATATGAGAATGTGTGGGTACGAGCTTGTACACCACGAGATACTTGTAAATAAATCGTTCCATCTTCGTAGAAATTATTATTTTCAATTAGTTTGTAAAGTAGGATAATAAGTTCTGCTTTTGAGAAAGGGAGTGATAATTCTATTTCTTCCATGGAGCGATATAATCTTGTGATATGCGGATCTAATAAGTGAAAGTTTCCTTTATATAGGCGAATAACTTCGTAGACACCATCTCCAAACTGCAAGCCTCTTTCTTCAAGTTCTATGTACGCGCGATGTTTTGTTGTATCAATAACTGCATCATTCCATAGTACAAATTTTTCGTATGCCAATTTCTGTCCCATCCTTTCATAAGTGCATAAGTAAAGTGAAGCTTTCATTCATTTGGAATAAAAATCACTATAGTAATTTTTATGTGAGTACTTCTTTACATATGACGTATATGTATTTGTAAATGGTAGAGAAGTAGTAGTGATTTATAGCATTTTGTATATACAAATTCGAAAATGAGAAATAAGAATCCTGCTTTTGAATAAAAAAAAGCAACATTCTTATGGAATGCTGCACAAGGAGGGTAGCTATCTTTCATAGGGACATCGTCTTATTGAATGTTTTGTGTATGGAAACAAAACATATTGAAAGACAATTATAAGAAAGTAGAAATAAACGATTCATATATTTCTTTAAGGGATCTTATTACAGATGAGAGATAAGAAATATATAGAACCTTGCTTACATATTTTATTATAGAGATGTTTCGTTAATCCTATGTGAATATTTGGTAAAGGTTATGTAATGTTAAAGTTAATGAATATAAGTGATTGTATGGAGAAATATAAAAAAAGAGGCTGAGATTACTCAGCGCTCTTCTTTTCTTCTTTAATAGCTGTCTTTACTTCACCGGTTTTGGTCTTATTACTTTCAGAGAAGCGAAGTAAGTCACCTTCAATGATTTTGTCAGACATGTTCAATTCATTTTGGGCACGATCAATGAGTGGTTGAGATTCTTCTTTTGGTAATTGTACAACTTCGCTAGTAGTACGGTCGTAGAATGTACTGTTCGTGTACATGTACTTATCTGTAACGAAGCTACCGTCACGAAGAACAACGAATCCCTTATTATCAGGTGAGAATACATCATGACCGAATTGAACTTGATTCGTAGAATCTACACCAAGTAAGTTTAGAATTGTTGGTTTAATGTCAATTTCACCAGTTGGTTTTGAAATTGTTTTACCTTCTTTTTGACCTGGAACGTGAATAAACATCGGTGTTTTTTGTAAGTTCATATGGTCAAATGCAGTGATTTCTTCTTTTCCTAAGAACTGTGCCATTGCACGGTTATGGTTTTCAGAAATACCGTAGTGATCACCGTAGAATACGATAACTGAGTTGTCGTAAATGCCTTCTGCTTTTAGACGCTCAATAAAGTGTTTCATTGCTTCGTCTAAATAGCGAGCAGTTACCATGTAACGGTCAAATACGCCATCACCAGAATTGTATTCATCGATTAATTTCGTGCTGTCATCATAAGTGAATGGGTAATGGTTTGTTAAAGTAAGGAAGCGAGTATAGAACGGTTGCTTCACTTCTTTTAACATATCGATAGATTGATCGAAGTATTCGATATCCTTTAATCCCCAATTTAATTTCGTTTCTGGCGTAATCTTGTAGTCAAGCTCGTTGTAGTAACGATCATAACCAAGTGCCGGATACATAATGTTACGGTTCCAGAATGTTGCGTTGTTCGCGTGGAATACTGATGTATGGTATCCTTGCTCACGTAAAATTTCTGGAGTTGCTGTATATTCGTTATTACCGTGTGTGAAGAATACAGCACCACGATCTAATGGATACATTGAAGTATCTACTAAGAATTCAGCATCAGATGTTTTTCCTTGCCCAGTTTGGTGGAAGAAGTTATCAAAGTAATAACTTTCTTTCGTAAATTGGTTTAAGAATGGTGTAACTTCTTGTCCGTTAACTGTTGCACCAATTAAAAATGTTTGTAATGACTCAAGGGAGACAACAATTACGTTTTTCCCTTTTGCCGTACCAAACATATTTGGATCTGGTTTGCTTTGCGTTGTTTTTACGTAGTTCTCTGTTTCCTGTAATTTACTACCGTCAGCAAAAGCTTTTTGTGAACTTGATTTTGCTTGTAAGCCAAGATCATACACTTGGTGTACATATAAACCTAAGTTTTTAACAAGCATAACGCGGTCGAATGAACGTGTTAATAGTTCGGGACGCTCAGCTTCTGCAAGTCCTAAGTTTGCGAAGAAAATAGCAACTGTTGACACGAAGTATAGGGAACGCATTGGGCGTGCTACACGTTCTGTCGGTGCAAAATTCTTCATCTTCTTCAATAAAATGAAGAAGACAATAATATCAGCAAATGCAAGGATAATTTTGTAGTTAAACAATTCTTTCACACTAGAACCTAAACTTCCAAAGTTAGATGTTTGTCCTAGTACTGGTAAAGTAACGAAGTCATTGTAGAATCCGTAGAACATTACGTTACCAACAAGAACGATTGTTAAAACAAAATTAATTCCAAGTGCTATATAGTTACGTTTTTTCCCTTTTGCAAATAATGCAAGACCAACAAGCAGTAATGATGCTGCTAATGGGCTAAGGAATAAAATGAATTCTTGCATGAAAGATTCAAGTTTTAAATCAAAGCTTGTGCGTGTAATAAGGTACGTCTTCAGCCATAAAGCTAAAGCTACGAATACAGTGAAACGCACATTTTGAAATTGTGATTTCAAGGTTTCTTTCATTCATTTCCACCCTTTCTCTATCAGGCTTGGTCGATTTTGGAGCGAAAAATGCTAAAATAAAAAATACATAGTTTTCTTGGCCATAATTAGAGGTTCTATATTCACCCATATACGACTATAACTATGCATACCCTTTTGGTTTCTTGTGCTGCTCATAAGCATAACGTCATTTCTGTATTATACAACAAAATTCATTTCTGAGAAACACTATAACATTTTACATTTTTTGTATGAGATTTGTCACTACCAGAGAAAACTTTAACATTCGTTTATATGTCCGTCAACTAGAAAATATAACAAAGGTAGAGCAGAATGTTCAGTGAAAGTGAAAATTTTCTTGTTGAGAAATAAGAAATGACAATGGGTGAGTGGTTATCTAGAAACCTATTATATGAAGGGAAGTATGTAAAAATTAACGAACACTTGTTCTTTTTTAGTTTGTTTGTTACAATGAAAGTTCATTGATAGATTATGTGTAATTTTGATGAACTTTTACTGATAACATATTGTAGCTTATTTCTTTAAAAAATAGGGAGGCTTTTACATGGAACAAAAATTTTCAGTTGAAGCGTTTTGGAAGAAAGCAAAACATGTTGCAAAGCAAGCAGGGCAGTCGGTCATTTATGCAAGTTTATTATTGTTTTACGTTTTGCAAAGACCTGATGTTCCAAAGCGAGTGAAAATTATTGTGATTGGAGCACTTGCTTATTTTATTGCACCAATTGATGCCATCCCAGATTTCATTGCTGGAGTTGGTTATACAGATGATTTAGGGGCGTTAATGGCTGCTCTATTACAAGCGTCGTTATACGTCAATGAAGAGGTGAAAGATAAGGCACGAGTGAAGTTGGCAGAATGGTTTGGTTCGGATATAGACACATCCTTTATCGATCAGAAATTAGATCAGTAGGTGAGAACTGTCATATGGTGACAGGGCGAACGTAAGCGAGGAAGTGCATTATGCCATCAGGAAGAACGCATACGAAAATAAACTTAATATCCCTTCCGGTTGTTTTGTTTATGCTCTTTTCGTATGGATTAACAGACTTGGATTTTTTATTAACTTTTGCAATTGGCTTTTTAGTAGGTACTTCATTTTTAACGCCGGATTTAGATACATATAGTAATGCGTATAATAAATGGGGGTTCCTACGTATATTTTGGTATCCGTATAAGAAGGTCATGCCGCATCGATCCTTCTTTACACATACAATTATACTTGGTGATGTGATTCGTATTGCATACATGTTAATTGTATTTTCTCCGTTTTTATTCCTATTAAATGTAATCGTGCTTGATGGGAATTTAATAGAAATTGCGAAGGAACATGAGGTTGAAATTGTAACGTTCGTAATGGGAATTATTGTAGCAAGTACGCTTCACATTATAGCGGATAAAGTGAATACGCGCCGCAAAAAAATGATGAGAAAAAAGAAGAAACGCAGAAGATAAAAAAACCGTCCCAAAAAGTATTTTGGGACGGTTTTTTTCTTATTAAAAGATTGTCGTATCGCCGATAAAATTTCATTTATTATGATGCGTACTGTTTTAATCAAACGTTTGTTTAAACTTAAGCTTTCAGCACTTTAATACCTTTTACGATGTTCCAAATGAAGTAGTATAAGCTAATAATGCCGCAAATACATAAGACAATCATTGCTCCAATGCCAAGTGTTATGTCTGGTTGATTCGATCCGATACCCATAATTCCTAGAATAATAAATCCAATAAATGACGCGATGCTTGGAATGATGTGTGTCCATAGAGCGCGTTTTGCGTGCGGTTTCGTTTCAGAATCGCCCACAATCCACACAATGATAGGGAATAAGATAGGGGCAAATAATACACTAAAGTATGATAAAGCTGCTAATATTTTGTTTCCGTTCATATATATCACCTCATAAATAATATCCGTTTTTATACCTTTATTATGCAGGAAATGTAGCGAGCTTCCTATCGATGAACATTACAAGAACGTGACGTTTTTGTAAGATTCTCATGATAAATAATAAAATTTTCAAAAAAATCTTTTTTAATGAAAATTGTTGTGATAAAATTAATGAAAACGTTTTCTTTGACGTTTTTTTATTTTAGGTTTAAAGGTATGATGACCTGATAGTCTATTGATGAGGTTATTCTATTTAAAAGGGGATTCTTTAGGGGGAGAGAACAATGAACACATGGACACAAGTTTATGATCCGTTCGGAAACATTTGGATTTCGGCAGCGGTCGCACTTATTCCGATTATCTTTTTTTTCTTAGCTTTAGCAGTTTTCCGCATGAAGGGGTATGTGGCAGGATTAATTACAGTCGTACTTACAATTTTAGTTGCGTTATTCGCTTATAAGATGCCGTTCACGATGGCGATGGCAGCGACGGGATATGGTTTCTTATACGGACTATGGCCAATTGCTTGGATTATCATTATGTCGGTATTTTTATATAAAATATCTGTGAAAACAGGTCAATTCGATGTGATTCGTGCATCTGTATTATCCATTACGAATGACCATCGTTTACTCGTTATTTTAATCGGTTTTTCATTTGGAGCATTTTTGGAAGGGGCAGCAGGATTTGGTGCACCAGTAGCGATTACCGCAGCGCTTCTTGCAGGTCTTGGGTTAAATCCTTTATATGCAGCGGGTCTGTGTTTAATCGCAAATACGGCACCAGTAGCGTTCGGAGCGATGGGAATTCCGATTACAGTTGCTGGACAAGTAACAGGTATTGATCCGCATAAAATTGGACAAATGGCTGGGCATCAATTACCGTTCTTATCATTATTTGTTCCGTTCTTTATCGTATTTTTAATGGATGGATTTAAAGGAGTAAGACAAACATGGCCGGCTCTATTTGTAGCAGGTAGCTCATTTGCAATTACGCAGTTCATTACAGCGACGTTCTTAGGGCCAGAACTTCCGGATATTACGTCAGCACTTGTAAGTTTAGTGAGTTTATCGCTATTCTTAAAAGTTTGGCAGCCGAAAGAAATCTATCAGTCTAAAGAAGCAAATAGTGAAGTAGCAGCAACAGCGATATCTATGCCGAAACTAACGGTAGGAAAAGTAGTAAAAGCGTGGTCTCCATTCATTATTTTAACTGTGATGGTAGTCATTTGGAGCCAAAGTTTCTTTAAAGCGTTATTTGCTCCAGGCGGTGCTTTGGAAAGCCTTGTGTTTAAGTTTGAAGTTCCAGGCTTACACAATTTAGTAATGAAAGCAGAGCCAATTGTAAATAAACCGACGCCTTATGAAGCAATCTTGAAATTAGATATTTTATCAGCGACGGGAACAGCAATTTTAATTGCTTGTATCATTTCTATCTTTATTTTGAAAATGAGTGCAAAAGATGCAGTAGTAACATTTAAAGAAACGTTAAATGAGCTTAAGATGCCAATTCTATCTATCGGATTCGTATTAGGATTCGCGTTTATCGCAAACTATTCTGGTCTATCTTCTACATTAGCATTAGCACTTGCAGGAACTGGCGGACTATTCCCGTTCTTCTCACCATTCCTAGGCTGGATCGGTGTATTTTTAACAGGATCCGATACGTCAGCGAATGCACTGTTCTCGAATTTACAAGCGATTACAGCGCAGCAAGTCGGTGTATCTGAAGTACTTCTCGTTGCAGCAAATACAACGGGCGGTGTAACAGGAAAAATGATTTCTCCGCAATCGATTGCAATTGCTTGTGCGGCAGTTGGACTTGCTGGAAAAGAATCAGATTTATTCCGCTTTACAGTGAAGCATAGTTTATTCTTCGTAATTATTGTTGGTATTATGACGTATGTACAGGCATATTATTTAACGTGGATGATTCCATAAACAACAAAAGAAATAAACTTTGCATTTTTCAGATTATCGTGTATGATGGGAAAGTATTGAAAATTAAATCAGTGATAAACTAGGGGTGCCTAACGTATGCGTAGGCTGAGAGAGAAGCGTGTGAACTTCTTAACCCTTTGGACCTGATCTGGCTCGTACCAGCGTAGGGAAGTTAACGGCTTTACATAATGATGTCTTTATGAGCCAGGTCCTTATTTTTTTATGGACCTGGCTCTTTTTATTTTGGCATACGCTGGCCATATCTTGTCCTTGTCACGTACAGGGGGGCAACAAAGGTTATGAAACAGTCTGTTTCAGCTGAGCAAATTGAATTGAAATCGAGTTTACCAGGAAGTAAGAAAGTGTATGTGGATGGACCACGCGCTGGTATGAAAGTGCCGATGCGCGAGATTGAACAAAGCGAAACGAACGGTATTCCGAATCCGCCAATTCGTGTATATGATACGAGCGGTCCTTATACAGATCCTGCTTATAAAGTGGAACTGGAAAAGGGGCTGCAGGCGCCGCGCCACTCTTGGATCCTGGAGCGCGGAGATGTAGAAGCATACGAAGGGCGCGAAGTAAAACCAGAGGATGACGGTGTGAAAGTGGCTTTGAAACATACGCCTGTTTTCCCGCAAATGGATCGTCAGCCGCTTAGAGCAAAGCAAGGTGGAAATGTTACGCAAATGCATTATGCACGTAAGGGTATCATTACGTCTGAGATGGAATATGTTGCGATTCGTGAAGGAGTAGAGCCTGAGTTTGTTCGTAAGGAAATCGCGGAAGGTCGTGCCATTTTACCAGCGAATATTAACCATCCGGAAGCAGAACCGATGATTATCGGCCGTAACTTTCACGTGAAGGTCAATGCAAATATCGGAAACTCTGCTGTATCTTCTTCGATTGCAGAAGAAGTAGAGAAGATGACGTGGGCAACGCGTTGGGGTGCGGATACGATTATGGATTTATCTACAGGTAAAAATATTCATACGACGCGTGAGTGGATTATTCGTAACGCGCCTGTACCAGTTGGAACTGTACCGATTTATCAAGCGCTGGAAAAAGTAAATGGAATTGCAGAAGATTTAACGTGGGAAGTGTATCGTGATACGTTAATTGAGCAGGCGGAGCAAGGTGTGGATTACTTTACGATTCACGCGGGCGTATTACTTCGTTACATTCCGATTACTGCAAAGCGTACGACAGGTATCGTTTCGCGTGGTGGTTCAATTATGGCACAGTGGTGTTTATTCCATCATAAAGAAAACTTCTTATACACTCATTTTGAAGAGATATGTGAAATTATGAAGCAGTACGACGTTTCGTTCTCTCTTGGAGATGGATTACGTCCAGGTTCGATTGCAGATGCAAATGACGAAGCACAGTTTTCTGAGCTTGAAACACTTGGTGAATTAACGAAGATTGCTTGGAAACATGATGTGCAAGTGATGATTGAAGGACCTGGGCATGTACCGATGCATTTAATTAAAGAGAATATGGAGAAAGAGCTTGATATTTGTCAGGGCGCACCGTTCTATACACTTGGGCCGTTAACGACAGATATTGCACCAGGTTATGACCATATTACATCGGCAATTGGAGCGGCGATGATTGGCTGGTTTGGCACGGCGATGCTTTGTTATGTAACACCGAAAGAACATTTAGGTTTACCGAATAAAGATGATGTTCGCACGGGGGTTATTACGTACAAAATTGCTGCACATGCAGCTGATCTTGCGAAAGGGCACAAAACGGCTCATCAGCGTGATGATGCACTTTCAAAAGCTCGCTTTGAATTCCGTTGGCGCGATCAATTTAATTTATCTTTAGACCCTGAACGTGCGATGGAATATCATGATGAAACATTGCCAGCAGAAGGCGCGAAAACGGCTCATTTCTGTTCAATGTGTGGACCGAAGTTTTGTAGTATGAGAATTTCACATGATATTCGTGAATATGCGAAAGACAATGATTTAGAAACGACAGAAGCAATTGAAAAAGGGATGAAAGAGAAAGCGAAAGAATTTAAAGACACTGGTAGTCATTTATACCAATAACACGTTACACCTCTTTACTTGATTGATCACACTGTAGTACCTAACTTAAATATAGAAGAAGCCCCCTTTGCTAAGACGGTAGCAAAGGGGGCTTCTATTTTCTATAAGGCGAAGAATAATTGTACCCAGTAGTATAAGAGGAATAATGTGACGGCTGTTGTGAGTGGGATTACGATGAGAGATACGCTTAAATAATCTTTCCATTTCACTTTAATTTTATTTTGTCTTAGGATATACATCCAAATGAGGGAAGCTAGCGTACCGATTGGTAATAATAGTGAACCGATGTCACTACCAATGATATTTGCGAGATAGATAGTTTTTAATGTGACTGGATCTAGGCCCATTTCTGTTAGTGTAATGGTACCAATCATAAGTGCAGGGTGATTATTAAAGACGTTAGAGAGGATAGATACAAGTCCGCCCATTGCAAAGCTAGCATAGAGTAGATGCTGACTTACAACTGGTTCGAGCCAACTTACAAGCGCCGCTGTTAACCCTGCATTGTGAAGCCCGTAAATAATTACATACATAGAGAAAGCGAAAATTAAAATGTGCCACGGTGTCTTTTTCAAAATATCGACTGGGTTTGTTCGTAAGTAGTACCATCTCCAGATGAGAAGAACGAGTGAACCGAGTACAGCAACAATTTCGATTGGAATCGATAAGAAGGATGCAACGAATAGAAGACAGCGCATAAGAAAGACGAAACCTAATACTTTTAACATGAATTTTGTACGTTTTTGTTTCGTATTAACAGATTTTGTTCCTTTAAGTGGATGGAAGTTTTTTGTGAAGAAAATCTCTTCAATGTCATAAGAAGAAACAGGTAATTTTTTAGGAAGCTTTTTCTTTAACACTGTATACATGAGCCATGACATAAATAATAAACCTAGTGTTGCAGGTACAAACATCATAGCAGTATGCATGTAAAGAGTCATATTAACGATATTTAATGCGATTAAGTTTACGATATTACTTACACCAATTGGTGCACTAGATGCAGTAGCGATTAAAGCACCACTTAATAAATAAGGAATTTGTTGATGTGGTTTTAATTGAAGGTTTTTTAGAAGAAGAATTAAAATTGGAGTTGTAATTAAAATACTACCGTCGTTATTAAATAAAAGAGTCATAAGAAAACATAATAATTGAATATACCAGTATAGACGGCGACCAGATCCTTTTGCTAAATTTGCAAGTTTCGCTGCGGACCAGTGGAAGAAGCCGAAGCTTTCTAATATAACCGCCATAACGATGGTCGCTAATATTGTTATAGAGGCACCGCCAATTTTACTAATAATATCTATGACGTCTGGTCTTGATACAAGTCCAGTAATCAAGATAATGCCAGCGCCAATTGCTGCCGGCCAAGCCTCATTTAAGCCACGGGGTCGCCAAAAGATAACAATCATCGTTAAGAAGAATACAATAATAGTAATCCATATTTCAATGCTCATATTTTGCCTACCTTTCTATTTTCCCTTGAACAAATGTAGCTTGTCTCAAGTTTGTATTGATAGTATATTCAACAAAAAATAGGAAGAACTAGGCATATAATGGAATAAAGTGAATATGTGTTTTTCAAGCGAAAGGACAAGTGTCACGAATAGTGAAATAACTATTATGAGAGGAGTCTATAAATTAGAGGGGTAGTAAGATAGTAAATGAAATTTACATGGGCGATTATGGAGATATATTGGCGCAACTTAAAATATATCAGCGATTATGGAGATATATCGGCGCAACTTAAAATATATCAGCGATTTTTAAAATATATCGACTTATCGACAAAACATGACAAAAGGAGCCCATCCAAAATGCCTTTTGGAACAGACTCCCCCGAATATATTATTTTTCCTTCAAAAAAGTTCGATCCTTCAAGAATAAATTCCAGAAGAAAATAAATCCTGGTAGTAAAATTGCGATTCCAATTGCGTATAGGATAAGCAATGCATAGAATGTTTCTGTCGTTGTAAAACTTGTAAATACAGTTACATCAGGATAAATAATATAAGGTAAATGTGCGACACCGTAAGCGTAACTTGCAAATGCATATTGAGCGACGACCGCTAAAACGGCGATGCGAGGGTATCCTAGTGTGCCGTACTTCTTGTTTGTCCACCAAAGAGAAGAGTATCCGATAACGAATAAAACGATAGAAACTGTAAACCATGGGAATTGCTTTATTAGTCCTTGCATAAGCCAGTGTGTTTCCGGATCCATTACAACGAGGGCGATAATCGCCGTAACGAGTGTTGCAGGACCAAGGATGATGGCGTTTCTTCTATAAATTCTATACGAATCTTCTGAACCTTGCTCTCTCGCAAAATCAGCAAGAAAGAGAGAGGAGAGAAATAGTTCCGAAGTTAGCCCAAAGAGCATATAGCAGTAGATAACCGGGCTAGAAAGAAGTTTTCCATACAGGAGTACTTCTTTTCCTTCAGAGATTGTAATATAAGCCCCCTCTGTAACGGGTAAAACAGTAATTAATAAGGCTGGAATTAAGAGCCCAGTAATACCTGAAATCACCCGAAGGAGGAATTGATACTTTGGCAGAGAGTAAGCAAATACCATGAATGTACTGCGAATTGCAATGAGTATTAAAATTAACATAACTGGCACGAACATCACTGTCGCAAGGGTGAAAGCAGCTTTCGGAAAGAAACCGAGAAAAGCGACAACGACAAAAACGAGAAATGTATTTGTTACTTCCCAAGTTGGTGATAAGTATCGATTGGCAAGTTTGGCAGCGAGCGTTGGATGTTTTGCGTATACCATGCCCCAAAAACCTGCTCCAAAATCGATGGACCCTAATATACTGTATACGAAAATAAGAGCCCATAAGATGATGATTGCAATACTTTCCTCATGCACGAGAATCGCCTCCTTCGTGATGTAAATCATTTGTAAGCGGATGTTTCTTAAAGAATGTCCGTAGTACAAAAACTGTTAAAATGCCGAGTCCAATATATAAAATGATGAATAGAATAAATAAAGGACCGACAAAATCAGCGCGTGTAGAAGCGTCGACTGTCCGTTGCATACCATAAATGGTCCACGGTTGACGACCACTACAGCTGAAAATCCACCCGAATTCAATACCGAGCATCATAATTGGTCCACATGCTGCAGCTCCCCAAAGAAGCCACTTCGGTAATTCTGCACCTTTTTTTCGGTAAACAAAGTACCAATATAAGAGGGCGATTGCTGCAACTGCAAAAGTAAAGGCAGCGGTGCCGACCATTAAGTTGAATAGTGTATGTGTGTAAAATGGTGGCCATGTTTCTTGTGGGAATTCCTTTAGTCCTTTTACGACGGTGCTAGGGTCGAGTCCCACTAGTAGGCTAAGCGTGTTCGGAATTTCTAGTGCATAGTTTAGTTCAAGTGTGTTAGGGTCTACAACTCCGCCAATTGATAACGGTGCATGTGATGTCGTTTCAAATAAAGCTTCGGCAGATGCAAGTTTTTCAGGAGAATGCTTATGTAAGGCAATCGCCGATTCGTGTCCCGAAAGCCACATCGTAGCACCTGTAATAAATGTCACGACGAGTCCTAACAGTAGTCCCTTTTTATGATAAGCAATTTCACGTTTACTTAAGTTCTTCTTTAATAATTTAAATCCAGCGATAGAGGCAATGACGGCAGCTCCAGTTGTATAGGCTGTAATCACAACGTGGAATGCGCTTGTACCAAAACTCGGATTAAAGAAAGCTTTCCATGGATCAACGTTAAAAACTGATCCATCTGGCCCCATTGAAAAGCCTGCGGGTGTATTCATCCATGTATTTGCTGATGTAATAAGCACGGCAGATGCCGTGGCCCCAATCATGACGAAGAATAGCGAGATTAATCTCATGAATGGAGGTAGTTTGTCAGCTGCATATACATAAATAGACATGAACAACGCCTCTAAAAAGAAGGCGAAAATCTCAATTTGAAAGGGAACAGAAATAACCTGCCCAACAATTTTGGCAAAACCAGGCCAAAGAAGTGAGATTTGCACACCAACAATTGTTCCAGTTGGAATTGCTACACCGAGAAGGATGGCAAAAGCCTTCGTCCATCTTTTCGCCATAATGGCGTAATCGGAATCTTTCTTCCAGTGATAGAGTATTTCACTTATAAAAATCATTAATGAAAGTCCGACACCAAGTGTTGCAAAGATAATGTGGAATGCTAATGAAGAACCAAAAAATGCTCTTGCTAATGTTACCGTATCCATATGTAAACTCCTCTTCTTTTTGCCATTATTTTCTGATTGAATTGGAAGATTTATTCAGAAAAACTACCAAAAATATATATGTATTTAAAAAGTGGATATGGTAATATAATGTTTGAATATTCTAAATAGAAAGAAGTTAATGTTTAATAATATTTTGTTTGTTTTTTAGTAAGGAATATTTTATAATCTTTTATGCGAACATAAGTTCTGTTTTTCGAGGTGAAGAAGTTTATGTGAAATGGAGAGGATGTTTTATGTATCCTGAAGTCATTAAAAAGATGGCATTTTCAAAAGAGCATAGAGATTTATTATTGAAGCTGTATAATAAAGAGATTACGCGTCGTGAATATGATCGACTTGTGGCATCGCTATATAGACCTTCTAAAGAGGCTTGTGAGGGATAGAGGCAAGGGAGACAATCTAATAGATTGTCTTTTTTAATTTTACGTATGTTCTGGTAAAATTAAGGCTAGCCTTATTAGGGAGGTGAAAAGATTGCGGAAACGTTTATATATAGGGATTGGAGTTATTCTCTTAATCGCTTTAGGTGGCATTGTATTTTGGTCAGCTATACAAGGAAACCGTACAGAACATTTTATTTTAAGACATATGGTGAATGAAAATGGGACGCTTGCCACATATCGTTTTGCGGATACACAGGCAGGTACGGGTGAAGCGAAAGGCCGTGAAGCTTTATCGGAATCAGCAGGACTATGGCTACAATATACATTGGATAAAAACGATCAAGCGTTATTCGATGAACAAGTTAAGGTTATTCAAAATAGCTTTGTACATAAGGAGCATATTGTTATATGGAAAATCTCTGAAAAGGGAGAAATGCAGTCAGCTACAAATGCACTTATAGATGATCTTCGTATTATAGAACAATTATATCGTGCTTATGAAATGTACAAGGAAGAGCGTTATAAAAACTTGGCAGATCAATTGAGTGACGCTGTAATTCGTTATAATAAGAAAGATAATTATTACGTTGATTATTATGATGCAGATGCAGGGAAACAAAATAATTTTGCAACGACATCATACTTAAATCCACACGCATTCTCGTATATGAAAAAGTACGGCAAAGTTTCTGCACAGCAATATCAGGAAGTCGTTCAATTTTTAGCGGATTATCCAAGGCATGGCTGGGCATTCCCAAAAGAGTATAAAGAAGATGGTACATTTACGTACGATAAAGAAGTAAATCTTATTGACCAATCATATGTTGCATATCATCGAAGTTTAGGTGGCCTTTCATCAGCTGCTTATTTGGAATTTATCAAGAAGAAGTTCCAGGAGGATGGAAAGCTATACGGTCGTTACAATTTAGAAACGGGAAAACAAACTGTGAATTATGAATCACCAGCCGCATACGGACTAACGATCTTGTACGTACTACAAACAGGTGATACAAAGTTTGCAAAGGAATTATATGATCATATGGCCACATTCCGAAATGACAATATATTTAGTAGATATTACGGTGGATACGTAACAGGTGAAAATAATAATACGCATATTTTCGATAACGTATTGCCGCTTTTAGCGGAAATGGAATTGGAGAAGAGTAAGAAATAGAAGGTGCTATCCTCTGAAGGTGGCACCTTTTATTTTTTACTAAGTCGATATAATTTTACGTTCTAATATTGGAGAAGTAGTCAATTACGAATCTACGGAATTGCTGAGCGGTTTTTGATAAGTAGCGTTTCTTCGACCAACTCAATCCGATAGTCCGCTCGCAATTGGGTTCAATAATACGTAACTTATTTAATGCTAAAGTAGAGTTTTTTAATAAAGTTAAACTTGGGACAAAGGCGATGCCGAGACCTTGCTTAATAAGGTCGCTAATCACGGTTGGTTCATCTACTTCAAAAGCGATATGTGGAGTGAAGCCAGCTTCTTTACAAAATTCATCCGTTAAGTGCCGAAATCCGTAACCAGTGTTCATACTAATAAATGGTTCGTCTTTTACTTCATGCAGATGGATACTTTCGCGTCCTGATAAACGATGACCTGAAGGGACAACTAAGAAAATTTCTTCTGTAATAAGCGGTTCCCACATAATTTCCTCGCCTTCAATTGGCACAGAAGAAATGCAAAAGTCAATTTCTATATTATCTAGTTGTCGCTTCATAGAAGGAGTAGATGCGAGAAATTGTTGGAATCGAACGTTAGGATGTTCTAGTAAAAAAGAACCGAGTAGTTCTGGTAATATTCTCGGAATAGAAACGGCCAGTGTAATAGAGCCTTGTTGTAATTCAGCTAAATCTTTAATTTCTCGTTCGCCTTCACTTAATTCATGAAAAATGCGCTCTACGCGTTTTAAAAATACTTTTCCAAAAGAGTTTAATGTAATCTGTCGACCTTGGCGATCAAATAATAGGACGCCTAAGTCCTTTTCTAATCTAGCGATTGTTTTGCTAAGCGAAGGCTGTGCGATATGCAGTTCTTCGGCGGCTTTTGTCATATGTTCTAATCGTGCGACTGTCTGAAAGTATTTTAGTTGAAGAAGTTCCATTTTGACTCTCCGTTCTATAGACCAAAAGGAATGAATTGATAATTAAAGATGTATTATACAGTATGAAAATGGGCGTGTATAGTAAATCTGTTAAACCATTCTAATGGTGTTAAATTAGGAGAAGGAGTATGTTTCATGAAGGGAATTCAACTTATATTTAAAGATTGGAAAGCGATGTGGCATCATAAACATGGACGTATCGCTTTAATTTTTTTATTAATCGTTCCTTTAATTTATTCAGGATTCTTTTTAGCTGGATATTGGGATCCATATGGACGATTAGATAAATTACCTGTTGCAATTGTAAATTTAGATAAAGGTGCTGCGATGGATGAAAAAACAATTCATGCAGGAGAAGATTTTGTCAAAAATTTAAAAGAGAATAAGGAACTAGCTTTCATTTCGTATCAGAAAAAAATGCTGATGAAGGGTTAAAAGAAGATAAGTATTATATGGTCGTTACGATTCCAGAGGATTTCTCTAAAAAGGTAAGTACACTTATGGATGAGAAACCAGAGCCAGCGCAGCTTCAGTACAAGGTAAATCCGGGTAAAAACTTTGTAGCAGCTCAAATTGGAACGACAGCTGTTGAAAATATGAAAACAAAAATTTCAAATAGTATTACGAAATCTTATACAGAAGGTGTCTTTTCAAAGTTTCAAGATTTGGCACAAGGATTGAGTGATGCAAGTAATGGTGCTGAGAAGCTGCATGAAGGAACGACAGATGCAAAAAATGGGGCGAATCAGCTTGCAGATGGTATTCATCGTTTAAGTGACGGGGCATCAAAAGTGAAAGAAGGAAGTGAAAAACTTGCTTCTAGCCAATCTGCCTTAAGTGGCGGCGCAAATGAGCTGAGTGAAGGGGCAACCTCACTTCATAGTGGTATGGCGTTATTAGCTCAAGGTGAAAAAACTTTACAATCAGGGGTTAGTGAATTAAGTGCTGGTACAAATGAATGGGTGAACGGAAGTGAGAAACTCGCTGAAGGGCAAGCGAAAGCGGACAATGCAGCAAATAGTGTAAAACAACAATTAGAAGAGTACGTGAAAAGTCATCCAGAAGTGCAGCAAGATCATTGCTACTTCTAACGGATTAGCTAAAGCAGCAAACACTTTAAATAATAGCCAACAACAATTGACACAAGGTGCGAAGAAGCTTGCTGATGGTCAGAATAAGATTGAAGAAGGTATGAATACATTCGGAGTTAAGTTAAGCGAGGCTACTGCTGGCACGAAAAAGATAGCAGATGGTGCTGCGAATGTAGCTAATGGATTTACGAAGTGGGGAAATGGATTTACAACATTACAAGAAGGTGTAAATCACCTTGCGATTGGCGGAACAGAGCTGAATCATGGTGCTAATAAGTTAGCGGACGGACTTGTTAAACTT
Source organism: Bacillus cereus group sp. N6 (assembly GCF_016483705.1). Classification (NCBI taxonomy): domain Bacteria; kingdom Bacillati; phylum Bacillota; class Bacilli; order Caryophanales; family Bacillaceae; genus Bacillus; species Bacillus cereus group sp. N6. Next base: position 699 of record NZ_JAEHBI010000029.1, on the reverse strand, counting down.
GACGATGGTGCGAAAGAACTTTCTACGAAATTAGGAGAGGGCGCAGAGAAGATAGCGGATGTTCGCAATGATGATGCCCGTAATACGATGTTCTCAGAGCCGGTTCAGTTAGTGAAGTCGACAGTTTCTGATGTGCCTAACTACGGTTCAGGCATTGCACCATACTTTTTATCACTGGCATTTTATGTTGGCGGAATTATGGCATCGAATATTTTACCTCTTGGCCGTAGACAAAATATGAAGGTAAGCGGAACAGTACATTTTATTAATAAACTAGGATTGGTATATTTAATTGGACTTATTCAAGCATTACTTGTGGATGTGGCTGTGCTAGGAGTTATGAAATTAGAAGTTGCAAGTGTGCCATTCTTTGTTTTATCAAGTATCGTTATTTCCTTTACGTTCATGACGTTTATTCTTATGTTAGTAACGGTATTTGGTCTTGTTGGAAAGTTCTTAGCGGTAACGCTTCTAGTCTTGCAATTAGCGACGAGCGGGGGGACTTTCCCAGGAGAATTAAATATAGCTGTTCTTAGCAAAATTGGACAGTTTCTCCCAATGTCCCATTCTCTTAGAGGATTACAAGATGTTATCTCTTTAGGAGATTGGTCACAATTACAAATGGTACTATGTCAAGAAAATAGACAAATCAAACAGAGACATTTTATTCGTTAAGCAGCTTGAGATTGTTGCTTTTCA
>NZ_JAEHBI010000289.1:0-260 GCF_016483705.1 Bacillus cereus group sp. N6 | reverse complement strand
AAAAGAGGGTTTTGTTTGTCCATATTTTCATCCCTTTCTTTGAAACAAAGTATATTCTATATAGGATATGTACAAAAAAAAAAAAGGGAAGAGATACATGTCTATAGAAAAGCCCCTATTTTTTATTAATAAAAAAATAGGGGCTTCGGAATGAAATAAAATGACAACATACAGTATGGTATAAAAAACAAAAAAAGAAGTGTGGGAAAAAGAAATCAGAATAAAAAAATCGCATGAATTGGTGAAAAGAACCATATAGT
>NZ_JAEHBI010000288.1:0-261 GCF_016483705.1 Bacillus cereus group sp. N6 | reverse complement strand
TATCTCATGTATCATTCTCCTCAACTCAATCTTCCTACAGTTTAGCTTTAGTTAAAAAACTTTGCAACGGAACCAAAAATATAAAAGTTAAATACCTTTTCCATGACCTTTAATAGGTGAGCCACCTGTATTTCCGTGTGCATATTTCCAACCCACACCTGGTTCAAAATGATGACCTGTATCCCCTTTTTTAACCATAATAAAATCCCCTCCAAGTAAAAGTGTAACATCCATGTGTATTCATGGTCTTTTTACACTGTC
>NZ_JAEHBI010000287.1:0-262 GCF_016483705.1 Bacillus cereus group sp. N6 | reverse complement strand
TATAGAAAGTTATCAGTCAATCCAATCTCCACAACTGTCTGTACTTCTACATACGGGTGTATCTTATCTATTTGCTTAAGACATTTCCTTTCAATTTTGCCCCGCAGCATAATTCCTGGATGAAATTGATAAGAAAATACCGCTATTACTACATGACGAGGCCAGAATGCCAATTACAGAAGTGCCCGACGCCTGACACGGGCCCCGCCCTAGTGTTACGGAAAGGGTGAAGAGATTACGAGAGACGGCCTGCCGTGGAAGG
>NZ_JAEHBI010000286.1:0-262 GCF_016483705.1 Bacillus cereus group sp. N6 | reverse complement strand
CCCCCCCCCCCCCCGCGTCCTCTTGCCCCCGTCGACCCCCGCCCGCCACCGGGTCTCCCGGGCCGCCTGGTATCACTGGTTCAACGGGCGCTACGGGTGCCACTGGGCCTCGAGGTAACACAGGCGCTACTGGTGCTACGGGACCTCAAGGTGTTCAAGGTAACACCTGTGACAATGGAACATCTGGGACCCCACGTGACGAAGGGGCATCTGGGAGGCCGGGTACTGCTGGAAATAAAGGAGCGCCGGGGGAGGCGGGGGG
>NZ_JAEHBI010000285.1:0-262 GCF_016483705.1 Bacillus cereus group sp. N6 | reverse complement strand
ATAATTATACAACGTTTATGAAAGATGGTGCTTTAATTCTGGTGAACGAAGTTTAGGTAATAGATCATTTTATCGCAGGTTAGAGACAAAAGGATTCGGAAAAACAAAGGGAACTGGAAATAAAACGTTTATTACAGGAATTACTTTAAACGAACGTAAGCCAGTTACTAAAGGAGTTACCCAAACTAGTGAAAACAGCAAATTCAAGGTTACTCAATAACTATTGTGTTAGTTAAATAACTTTCAGTAACTTTTAATAACT
>NZ_JAEHBI010000284.1:0-263 GCF_016483705.1 Bacillus cereus group sp. N6 | reverse complement strand
CCCCCGGGCCCCCCCGCACCCCCGGTCCGCCCGGTGCTCCTGGTGCCACTGGTCCTCCAGGTACTCAAGGTAACACGGGTGCTACTGGTGCCACGGGACCTCAAGGTGTTCAAGGTAACACAGGCGCTACTGGTGCTACGGGACCTCAAGGTGTTCAAGGTAACACGGGTGCTACTGGTGCCACTGGTCCTCAAGGTGTTCAAGGTAACACGGGTGCCACTGGACCTCAAGGTGTTCAAGGTAACACGGGTGCCACTGGACCG
>NZ_JAEHBI010000283.1:0-263 GCF_016483705.1 Bacillus cereus group sp. N6 | reverse complement strand
TCTCCAATCGCTTTATACATGTTATCAATGAACTCTTGTAGCTTTGATTGATGTTCTTTACTCTTTGCAGCAAGCATGTCCATATCAACTGTGGCGCGAATTTGATTCTTACGTTTTTGAGAACTTAATATCCTACCGAATAAATCACCATAATCCGTAAACAAACCATCGATAAGAGGTGCTAATTTGTCATTCCGATATCTTACATGCATGACTTCGCTTTGTTTAAAACTTCTCTTAAACTGATACTCTTTTACGGTAAC
>NZ_JAEHBI010000282.1:0-263 GCF_016483705.1 Bacillus cereus group sp. N6 | reverse complement strand
AATGATAAGAAAGTTCGTGAAAGTTTTACTTCCCCCAACAATAATATAACCCATATTTTGGGTTTTTATACCAAAATATGGGTTATATATCCTTTTCTTTTTTGGTAAGAGCCTGGCATTTACAAAAATAGGACATTTTTTTACAATAGGGAGTAGAAGAGTGCGGTTTTGGACATACTCAAATAGGACTCTCTGGATTTCGTATTTTTTATACGGCTTTGTGAAGTCTTTTCGTACATTCTTGAGTGATACTAAGGATATCG
>NZ_JAEHBI010000281.1:0-264 GCF_016483705.1 Bacillus cereus group sp. N6 | reverse complement strand
CCCCCCCCCCCCCCCCCGCCGTCCCTTGCCGCCCAGGCGCACCACTAGCACCCGCCGCCCCCGGGTTACCTTGAGGCCCAGTGGCACCGGTAGCACCGGTAGCACCCGTGTTACCTTGAGGCCCAGTGGCACCGGTAGCACCAGTAGCTCCCGTGTTACCTCGAGGTCCGGTAGCACCAGTAGCGCCTGCTGGCCCAGTAGGCCCGGTAGGTCCATTATAGACGGAAGCAGAATTAAGGAGAGCGGGTTGTATTGCTGCTATTA
>NZ_JAEHBI010000280.1:0-265 GCF_016483705.1 Bacillus cereus group sp. N6 | reverse complement strand
CCTTCGTAAATTTTGTCATACAAAAAACTGCACCTCCAATTGTTAGACTGTGTCTAACAATTGGGGTGCAGTTCAGTTTGGACAGCTCATTTACATAATTCTCGTTAGCGGGAGTTATCAATAATTCATATATGATAAAACTCTTAATTTAGTAGTTTGCGTATTACAAGCCGTAACCAAATCTATTAATCTGACATACCATATGAAGGTAACTTTAAATCGATAAAAAAGTTGCAAAGGAGGTGAATATAAAGTGGCATCATTT
>NZ_JAEHBI010000028.1:0-73642 GCF_016483705.1 Bacillus cereus group sp. N6 | reverse complement strand
GTACGTACGGTTCGGAAGGGAGTTCTTGGAAACCTATCATAGAAATATGAAAAGGCGCTGGGTTCTTACCTTACAATGTAATGGCTGATAACAAGGTGTATCACAAGATAGACGATGCAAATATTGAGCTTTATACATCTAAAAAAGATGTAGTTGCAGAAGCAAAACTTGAAAACGTCCTAGACGATCATGAGATTCCTTATGACTCGTATGGGACGTTTATTGAATCTGAGAAAATGTATCAAAAAATATACGAAACGAGGTTGATGTAAATGCCTGAAAATAAAGTCGTTTTTGGTCTAAAGAAAGTACATTACAGTGTTATTTCTGAAGATGAAACAGGAAAAATCACATACGGTACGGTTGGAAAGTTACCTGGTGCGGTTGAAATGAAGTTAGAACCAAAAGGTGAACAAACTGACTTCTATGCTGATGATAGCAATTATTACACTGAATCAAGTAACCAAGGTTATGAAGGAACATTAAATATCGCTAACATCACAGAAGCATTCCGCACAGAAGTTTTAGGTGAAGTTTTAGACGAAACGGACAAGGTTATTACAGAAGTTTCAAATGCAAAAATCAAGAAAATCGCTCTTATGTTTGAATTTGATGGCGATGTAAAAGCAACACGTCATGTAATGTATAACGTTTCTGTGGCACGTCCTAGCATTGGATCTTCCACAAAGAGTGATAAAACAGAGCCAACTACAACAGAATTAAAATTTTTTGCATCTCAGCATCCAGAAAAACTTACTGTGAAAACTTCAACAACAGCAGGTACACTAGCAAGTATTTATGATGCTTGGTATACAAAAGTTTATGAAAAAACAGCACCACAGGGGGCGTAATTAGATGGAAAAGACAATTGTAATAGATGATAGAGAAGTTCGTTTGAAAAGTACAGGGGGTACTCCAGTACGATTTAAGGCGCAATTTGGAAAAGATTATTTCGCGCAGCTCCTGAAATTATCGCCACTTGGAAAAATTGATATGGATAATTTAGATCCCAATTCGTTAGACCAAGTAGATTTTGATGTATTTTATAATCTCATCTGGACAATGGCAAGAACAGCAGATCCAAAGATACCAGAACCTATGGTATGGTTAGATTCTTTTGATTCTTTTCCTATCATTGAAATCTTAGAAGATATTCAGGATTTGATAACTTCTACCATTCAATCTAAAAAAAAGTTGTAGATAGTAATAATAACCAAGAAGGAACGGAACAGGGTGAACCATTTACAACTGAAACGTTCCTTTTGCTTTGCTATGAAACCGGATTATCTAGGGCTGATTTAGACGATATGACAATTGGAATGTGTTTGGACTATATCGATGCATATATCGATATGAAAAACCCTACGAAAAATAAGGAAAAAGAACGCAAAGCATCGCAAAAAGACTTCAACAATTTCTAAGAAAGTGAGGTGAAAAAATGGCTGGAAGAATTAAAGGAATCACTGTAGAAATTGGCGGGAATACTCAGCCACTTCAAAAGGCTTTAAAAGATGTTAATAAGCAAAGTAACGATTTAACTAAAGAACTAAAAGATGTTGAACGTTTATTAAAATTTAACCCTGGTAATATAGAAGCTTTAGCTCAAAAGCAAAAATTACTCACGCAACAAATTGAAAATACCACACAAAAGCTAGATAAATTGAAGGCAGCGGAACAACAAGTTCAAGCGCAATTTCAAAACGGAAAGATTTCCGAAGAACAGTATCGCGCTTTTAGGCGTGAGATTGAATTTACAGAAGGATCGCTTAATGGTTATAAAAATAAACTTGCTGGATTAAAAACAGAACAAGATAATGTAGCAAGTTCAACTAGACAGTTAGGAACATTATTTAGTGCTACAGGTAAAAGTGTTGATGATTTTGCAGGAGCATTAGGAAATCGTTTAGTAAATGCAATTAAGAGTGGAACGGCTACAAGTAAACAATTAGATCAAGCGATTGAGCTTATTGGACGTGAAGCTTTAGGTGCTGAAGCTGATATTGAAAAATTACAACGAGCGCTTAGATCTGTGGATGATGGTAATTCTATTCAAAATGTAAGAAATGAATTAAGGGAACTTTCTCGTGAAGCGGAAAGAGCGACTAAAGAATTCAAAGAGCTAGATATTGGTTTGGAAAACATGCTTGGTGGAGCTATGGCAGCCGGTGGCATATCAGGTGTAATTGAACAAGCTCTTGATACTTCTAAATTAAAGACAAAAATTGATGTAACTTTTGAAGTTCCCGAAGCATCTAAGAAGTCAGTTGAACAATCCGTACGTGGGATAGAAGCATATGGTGTAGATGTGGAAGAGGCTCTTGAAGGAACACGTAGACAATGGGCTTTAAATAAAACCGTTGGCGATGAAGCGAATGCGGCAATCGTAAAGGGAGCGGCCGCAATATCGACTTCTTATGCAGGTATTGATTTTACCGAATTAATCCAAGAAACAAATGAGGTTGGCAGTGAATTAGGTGTCACCAACGAAAGTGCTCTAGCTTTAACAAACGCCTTATTAAAAATGGGATTTCCCCCAGAACAGTTAGATATCATTGCTGAATATGGCGGGCAATTAGCACGGGCTGGTTATACAGCGGAAGAAGTACAATCGATTATGGCAGCTGGTGTCGAAACAGGTACTTGGAATATTGATAACTTATTAGACGGACTGAAAGAAGGTCGTATTAAAGCAGCTGAATTTGGTCAGGGTGTCGATAAGTCGATGAAAGAAGCCTTGGAAGGTACAAAAATTTCAGCTGATCAGTTAGAAAAATGGGGTCAATCTGTAGCAAAAGGCGGCAAAGAAGGTTCGGCCGCTATGACAGATATCGCTAAAGCTTTAAATGAAATTGAAGATGAAACAAAGAGAAATGAAATTGGTGTAAAGCTTTTCGGGACCATGTTTGAAGATCAAGGGCAGAACATTATAGATACGCTTTTAAATGCCAAAGATAAAGTTGTTGATTTAAATGTAAGTCAAGAAGAACTAAATGCAATGATAAAGAAAATGGATGCAAGCCCAGCGATAAAGTTTCAAAAAGCAATGGGCGGCTTAAAAATGGCACTCGAGCCACTTTTAGGTGTAATTGCAAGTATTATTGGTGCATTTGCTTCATGGATTTCAGCTCATCCAGCTTTAGCAGCAGCATTAACAACCATTGTTGTTGCGATTGGAATATTAATTGGAGCTTGCATGGCTCTAGCCCCAGTGTTTATAACCTTGTCCAGTATGGCCGGAATTGTAGGTGTAAGTGTTGGGGCTATTGCTGGTCCGGTTGCATTAGTTGTTGCTGGGTTTATAGCAGCAGGAGCCGCAATAGTTGGATTGATAATTGGATTTAAAAAACTATGGCAAACAAATGAAGGATTTAAAAATAGTATTACTGGCGTGATTAGCGGTATACAAAGCTTCATCGATATATTAATTTCACTAAGTAAATACTTATTCTTTACAGCTGTGGACGGAGATTATCTGAATGACTGGATTACTCACCTTCCTACAGGATTTCAAAATGCAGCTGAATTAATAGGGAAAGCTGTAAGTAAAATACGAGAGAGTTTAGTCACTTTATTTAATGCTGTGAGAGCTGTGTTTTCAGGAGATTTCAGTCAAATAGGTGAGATATTTAAAACAATCGGACCTTCTATAGTTGGCGCTTTAGTAGGCGGGATTCCTGGAGTTTTAATCGCAGCATCTCGTTTTCTTCCAGCAATTGCAGGTCAACTTAATGCAAATAAAGGTGTTGTTTTAGAAGAGATTACTAATGTTTTTAGTAATCTAGCTAACTTTTTAACAACGACACTTCCACAATTCATTCAAACCGGATCAGAAATCATAAATGGTCTTGTGAATGGATTAGTACAGGCAGCGCCTGTTATTTTACAATCAATGTTTGAAATAATAAATACAGTAGCTCAAGCAATTGCTACAAATTTACCTATGCTCGTCCAATCAGGAATACAAATAATTCAAACGTTAGTTACTGGTATTACTCAAACTTTGCCAACAATCATTCAAATTGGACTTCAGCTTATTATGACATTAATAACGAGTATTATGCAGATGCTTCCACAATTGATCCCTGTGGCCGTATCGATAATTCAAACCATTATTAATGGTCTTATGATGATCCTTCCACAATTGATTGAAATGGGTATTAATTTACTAATTTCATTGATTACTGGAATTACACAGGCTTTGCCAATGATTGCGTTAGCGATAATCACTGTAATTACTACATTGATTGAAGCGATTACAGCAAATTTACCTATGATTATCGAGGCTGGAATACAGGTCCTAACAAGTCTCATAAACGGGATCATTCAAATGCTTCCGCAATTGATAACAATGGCGATAAATTTAATAACACAAGTAGCTAATACTTTAATTTCAAATTTACCAGCGATTATACAGGCAGGAGTACAAATCCTCTTAGCTGTTATAAATGGTATTGTACAAGTTTTACCACAACTAATAAATGCAGCACTAGATTTAATCGTTAAAATTGCTTCTACTTTGATTGCGAATTTACCACAGATCATTAGTGCCGGGATAAATATTTTACTAGCTTTAATTGCGGGTATAATTCAAGTTTTACCACAACTAATAGCAGCAGCTTTTAATCTAGTCGTTACTCTGGTAAGTACACTAATTAGTAATCTACCGAAATTGCTAGAAGCCGGAGTAAAGTTAATTGGGGCTCTAATTCAAGGTCTTCTTTCTCTTTTAGGAGAGTTAGGAAGTGCCGCCCTAGAAATAGGTAGTAAGATAATCGATACTCTTAAAGAAGTCAATTTATTAAGTGTCGGAAAAGATATTATAAGCGGATTAATTAGCGGTATCGGAAGTATGGCTGGAGCTGTATGGGATAAGGTTTCGGAGATTGGAAGTGGTATCAAGAAAGGATTTACCGACTTCTTTGACATCCACTCACCTTCCCGACTAATGCGTGATGCAGTCGGTAAACAAATTGGCGCTGGTCTTGCGATTGGTATGGAAAATTCAATTGGTGTAATTAATAGAGCTTCACAAGCGATGAGCGAAGCAGTAACACCGTCTGTAGATAGCGGTAACTACGGTTTAGTGCAAACAAATGGTGGTTATTCACCAGGAAGTACAATAGGAAACGGAAATGCTACGATTCAACTTGTAGTAAATGAGCAAATCCTCGGAGAAGTTGTTGCACCTATAGTGGATATTGCACAAGGGCGACAAATAAATACAACATTATTCTTTTCGGGGGCGAGATAATGCATTTAATTATAGAAAGGAAGAATGGTAAACGATATAAACTTTCTAAAGAAACAGGATATATCGTTTTAAAATTTCGTCCTGAGTCCATAAAAGTAACTAGACAAAGAGAAAGTGTAAGTGGTAGGCCGCCCGTCAGTATTGGAACTGAAATTGAAGGGAGGCCTATTCACACTGAAATTTTATTTACATCATACGATTTTTTTGATCATGTACTAAAAAGAAATGAGTTCTTTCAAATACTTGATTCAAGAGAAGAGTTTTACGTCATTTCTAGCGAAGAGCCCGGTAAACGATGGTTAGTAAGTACCGAAGCTTTTACACCTGAACCTGTAACCATGACATTGGGACGTTGTGAATTAGTGCTTTATTCAGAGTCACCGTATGCGGAATCAATCGGGAAAACTATCGATCCAATGACATTTGATTCAGGATTGTGGCAAATTGGACAAGGTTTAATTGCTGAAGATACTAAGTACATCCACAACACAACATCATTTCGTATTTATAATGCAGGCGATGAAACTATAGATCCAAAATCGATGCCTTTAAAAATCACATACAAAGGCATATCTAACAATTTATCTATAAAAAATGTCACTACAGGAGACCTTTGGAGCTACACAGGCAGCACAGCATCGGAAAACGATGTTATTACTTTAGATGGTGTTAAATCATCTCAAACTACTGTTGGTAGTATTTTTGGTAAAACAAATTGGGGATTGATCACTTTAAAACCTGGTTGGAACGACTTTTTATTAACAGGTACATCAGGTAGTTTTGAAATCAAATTTGACTTTAAATTTTATTATTTATAAGGAGGTGAGTTGATGTTAGTTGTCCAAGGATTGAACGGACAATCCGAAATGTTAACAGATTATAAAGAACCTAAGAGAAAGAGACGTGTGAATGGTGAACACTCTCTTTCTTTTTATTTATTAAATACTCCAAATGTAAAACATGCCTATAACCTTGTGGATGAAAGGGCGATTATAAAAGATAATTTTGGCGATGAATACATCGTTTTAGGAGTAAACAAGCGTGGCCACTACGGTAAAGCTGTTACAGCTGTTCATATTTTTTTCGATAATATGATGGATTGGCAATATAACTTATATAATGGTTCCGCTAATTTCAAACAATGTATGGATTTTATTTTCAACGGGACAGGTTGGAAGTACATTAATCAAGGAGCATTTCCAACAACGACATTCGAAAATTTTGGTGAGGATACAAGATCATCCCTATTACAGAAGGCTTTAAATAGATACGGTGCTGAAATGCAAATTGATAATAAAACGAAAACAATTACCTTTAAAAATCAAATTGGTGCAGAAACTGATGCGCAATTCCGTTACGGCCATAACTTAAAAACGTTTGAAGAAGATACTGATATGGCAAACTTCGCTACGTATATTAGAGGGTATGGAAAAGATGCGGATGATAAAGAGTTTATGGTTGAATATGAGTCTCCGATGGCTAAAGCGTACGGAAGGATTCATCAAAAACCAATTCGTGACGAGCGGTATAAAACAAAAGAAACTTTGTTAGAAGCGTGCAAAAAAGAAATAAATGACATACCAGATACGCGTTTTAAAATCAGTATTGTTAATTTAATAGCCAATGGATTATCACCATTACACAAGTTTAATTATGGTGATTACGTTTATATGTTTTACGAAAAGGCTGACGTGAAAGTGAAGATTCGTGTCATTGAAATAGAAGATGATCCAACCGATCAGACCGAGAGTCCAATTATTGAATTGAGTACATTTAAAGAACTTAAAACGATGAGTGCAATTCAAGCACAGTTTCAGCAAACGCAGAAGCAAGTGCAACAGTTACTAGACGATGGTGGCAATTTAAACCTCGCATTAAAACGTTTGTATAGAAACTCTAATCATTATTCTGATCATACTGGAGATTGGTATATCTCTCCTGATGATCCAAATGCATATGTCCATATTGGTGCAGGAGGCCTCGATGTTCATCGTGGTCTTGTTCGTGTTGAGAGGGAAGATGGTTTCGCGACAATCATTGGTGGTGCTATACAGTATGGATTTGATATCGCTGGTCACTATCCACCATATCGAGGGATTAATGTAGTAGAAGATGGCTGGTGGTTAACGTCTACCCATGATGAATTAGACAATTGTCAATTCTATACGTTTGAACATAAAACAAGATACGTAAAATTAAAGGCACAGATTTTCACTGAAGAAGGTGGAGAAGTTGAAATTGCAATGGTTTCTTCCGATAGTGGCCAACAGATTATGAGTACAGCTTCGTCTAAACAGACTAGCGCACCATCACAAAACGATGATGTGGATCTTGTTTATGATTTAGGTGTTCCTACAGGTAACCTTAAAAGCTTTTACTTTCGCATGAGAAATAAGGTTAAAGGAAAGAAAGCATACGCGCGTGTATTTCGCGTGTGGTTAGAAGGTTAATAGAGAAGTATTAAAAAACGAATTTTATATAAATTAGGAGGAACATTATGATGGAACCAATTCAAATTTACTTAGGCAGCCCGCAAAAAAATGCATTACAAGTATATGTGGTGCCTAAAAATTCACGCGCTACAATTAAACAAATGATTTTAACAAATACAACAGAAACAGATGCAAAGATTACAATGACTGTGAATACGGTGGATATTATGAAAGACTATGTAGTAAAAGCTAATGGGACAGAAATCATTCCACTTTCTGTTGTTTTAACTGAAGGTAATACATTGTATTTACAACAAGAAAAAACGAATGCGATTAACGTACTTATATCTGGCGGGCTAGAATGAACCTGTAAGCATTTGTAATATGAAGAGGTGAATAAGATGCTAGTAAGATTACGAAAGCATGTTAATAATACATTTGGTATGGTATTCAGAAGGGAATATAACGATAATATTGGTGATATTGAAAATCGTTTAAATAAGCATTCGTTAGATATACAAAAAACAACAACTGAGGTTCATGAGAGAGTGGACAATTTGGTGATAAATTCCGGTGGGGATAGTCATCCAGAAGTTATCGATTCAAGATTTAGCACAATGTTAAATAAAACATTTTCATCATCAAAACAAAGATTAGATTTTCTTGATGCAGAATTAAGCTCTAGAAATGTAAATGTTTTATGGTTCGGAGCTATAGCAGATGGGGAAACTGATGACTCTGATGCGATTATTAATGCAATAAATTTTTGTGCGGCTAATGAATTTAAAGAGTTATTTCTACCTACCGGTTTATATTATGTGTCCAAGCCAATTGATACAAAAGGTGTAAAACTGATTGGTATCAGCCCATATATTCCAGAGATGACATGGGATTATACTAGACCAATTAGCACAATCGAAAAATTTGATGATTATAAGATACAGTCAAAAGGGACAGTCATCGTTACAAATCAATCAATAACAGTCTTTTCTAATGGTCTTATTGCACAAAATATAGGTTTGTTTGGAAGTTTACGTGCTTTTGGTGTTGGAATAAAAGGGAACGGCCGTAGTCAAACCCATTTGAGGGATTGTGTTATAAAGGGATTCGGGAAAAATGGATTAGAGTTTCCGGAGGGTGTTATATTTCTAGATATTCAAAAGTGTGATATATCTCAAAATAAGGGTGGTATTTACCTCGATAAAAATATAGGTAACTATCACGGAGAAACTAACTTTTTAGTGATTGAGAATAATAAAATTACTAAAAATGAGGATTATGGTATTTTCGGTAATATTAAGGGGAGAGGTACTTCTATTCGAAAAAATGATTTCGAAGGAACAGGAGAACCGAGTGATCCGAACCGTCCTAAACCTCAAAATCAAAGACCTTTTTCACCACAAAATTCTGATGGTGTCAAGTATGGATGTTCTTTATCTTTATATAATTCAGGTTCTTTCCAAAACGGTGCTTTTAGTTTCATAGATAACTATTCAGAAGAATCATATGGATTATTATCTATAACAGGAATAGACCCAAGTTATGGAATAGAAATTTCGTCAAATGCTTTTCAACCATACGATATTGCGAATCTTTCTTGTGGTTTTTACCTAGATGGTTGGCTGTCTGATGTCAATATCGCTTCTAACTCCGTATCAGGAACAAGTGAAAGTGTTGTTTTCGCACCACAAAGTAATATTAAAAATGTAAAAATTGATACAAAATATCGGGGGAGTTTGCGAAATACAGCTCACGCAACAGTTGAAACACATCATGATGGTAACGATAGAACATTTGCTAATATCACTTCTAATACAGTTCATACGATGGCGTCATTGCCATATGCAAATTTGGTAGATAAAATCACTTATGATGAGGCAGCAAAAATGTCTTATATTTGGTTGAACATTTGGAAGGCAAATGATTATAACTTTGGTGTAGATGGTTCGAATAACCATAACGTTGGATATGCGTTGAAAATTGGCGGACAATTCTTTGGGATTATCCAATATTACTCTATGGCTAATAAAATTTGGGCCATACGTGGTGATCGAACTTCGGTTGGTATTGGTGATGGAAGCGTAGAAATTGTTAGGCTTGGAGGGTTTGAGACAATCAATGCTGGAGGCGTTCGAACGAAATTGGTTGTTGATTGGGATGGGACAGTTTTACCAAACGGACGTTAAGATAAATGTTACAAAATACGGCTTTGAGTAAAAATTCAATTCATAGATCAAGGGGGGCGGTTTCGCTTCTCTTTTTATTTTGAGGAGATGATTAGTGTGAAACGAATAGTAGACCAAACAATTTATGAAAAGCATGTTAGCCAAGAAAATAAAAACCTAGTCAAAGATTTTCTAATCGAAAAGAAAGCACAAGGAAAAGCGGCAAGCACTTTACAGCAATATCATTGGGACTTACGAATTATTTTGTTTCTAATACATCAACACTTCGAAAATAAAAATCTTATTGAATTAACACGTAAAGACATTCGAAACTTATCTATTATTTTTCAAGAGATGGGAATGTCAAATGCACTTGTAAATGGATTGATGAGTGCATTAAGGTCTGCATTAGAATTTTGCGCGGATGATGACGACTATGTTTATGAGTTTAATGTAGGTTCACGGGTTCGAGGACTACCTAAAAATCCAGTCAGAGAAATTACTTTTATAACTGAAGAACAAATCGAGTGGTTAATCGATGAGCTCATAGCACAAGAAAAATATATGTTAGCTATGTATTTAGCACTTTCTTATTATAGTGCAGCTAGAAAAAATGAAGTTTATCAAGTTCAAAAAGAAGGACTTGCAGAACAATATTATACCAATGTAGTCCGCGGTAAGCGCGGTAAAAAGTTTAGATTATATTACAATCCCCGAGTACAACAATGTATTCGTTTATATATCAGTCAACGAGGTAAAGATGCTATTCCAGATTTGTTTGTGCGCGTTTATAGGAATGGTGAGCGAAAAACATTAAATAAAAGCGTCTTTAACTACTGGTGCAAGATATTCGCTAAGATGCTACACGAAAAAGAAGGTAAAGAATTTAAAATCAATCCTCACTGTTTCCGTCATAGCAGATTAGATAATTTAAAAGTGCAAGGTGTACCGCTAGAAAAATTAAAATCGCTTGCAAATCATTCGGATATTTCAACAACACAATCCTATTTAAAAGATCGAAGCGAAGAAGATATTGCGGATATTTTTGGAATGGATCCAAGTTGTTTTGCAGCGTAAAAGGAGATGGGGAGATTGCCAGAACATGAAAATCATGATGATTTTACAAAAGTAATAATTGGATTAACAAGGGTAGAAACAAAAATTGATGGTCTTGGTAATGTAAGGGAGCTTGCGATTGAAGCGCAACAATCAGCGAAAAGTGCTCATTTACGTGTTGATCGATTGGATAGGCTTGTATTTTGGATGGGAACAACGGTTGTTGGTTCGCTTATCGCTGGTGCGATAGCGTTACTCTTTAAATTCGCAGGAAAGTGATCGTATATACGGTCACTTTTTTTATTTGGAAGGAGGTGAGAGAATGAAAAGTTTCGATGCAGCTTCAATCAGTCGTTATGTTGTATTAGTGATTGCTGTGATTAATAGTGTTTTAAATCTTGTGGGATACCAAACGATTGATGACAAAATCACAAACGATTTAGTCGCTGTAATTACAGGGGCATTCACTTTGTATGTGGCTTGGAAGAACAACTACTTAAGCGATAAAGGGTTGCAACAAAAAGATGTATTAGAAAAAAACAACTTACACTAAAAGGAGAGGTTGAATAATGACTCGATATAGTTTACATGGAGGTCACACTCCATTTGTACAAGGAGCTAACTGGGGAAATCGAAAAGAACATATCATGGATAGATTAGTAAAGGATGCAGTTGCAGCTAAACTACGCGCTTTAGGTCATACGGTATATGATGACACCGATGAGGTAGGAAAAACTCAAGCGCAGAATTTAAATAACATCGTTCGTAACTGTAACTCTCATGATGTGGATTTAGTAGTTTCTTTCCATTTGAATGCATTTGATACAAAAGCTAATGGTGTGGAAGTTTGTTATTATGACCAACAAGCTTTAGCGACAAAAGTATCAGCCCAACTTGCAAAAGATATTGGATGGTCCAATCGTGGTGCTAAAGAGCGAAAAGAACTTTATGTGTTAGCAAACACGAAAGCACCAGCGATCCTAATTGAACTTGGCTTTATCGATAATGAAGCAGATATGGCGAAGTGGCATGTAGATAATATTGCTAATTCAGTTGTATATGCTTTAACTGGACAAACTTCCGGTGGAAGCTCGAATGTAGCAACTCCGCCAGTAAAACAAAACATCATCCAAACAGGTGCTTTCTCACCGTATGAAACACCAGATGTAATGGGAGCACTCACGTCCCTTAAAATGACTGCTACCTTCATTTTGCAATCGGATGGCTTACCGTACTTTATTTCTGATCCGACTTCAGATGCACAACTTAAAGCAATGCTGGACTACCTTGACCGTAAAGGTTGGTGGCGTGAAGTTAAGTAAAACATACTATGTAACTGCTAATGAAGCCTATGTGTATGTGGCATAAAAACAAAACAGCGCACTCTTGACCAGGGAGTACGCTGTTTTGCGGTTGGAAAAATCTATGTGAAAGAAGAAAATAAATGTACCGTTTTAGTATATGTAACCAAATTTTAGATATGATACTTAACAAGAAAATAGGAATTAGCGAAAGTACAGGTTTATGTTTAGGTTGGAATAACCGAAAAGAGGACATGAATTCGTTATTAGAAACAACTAATGTATATGTGGTATAAAGAAAAAATCTGTTCTGTTTAATAGATAAGACATGAAGGATATGAACCGCTTTCCTATCATTAGACCCTCTATAGTTTTTGAAATACAACTTCGTAAAAATTCTAATTTCAGGATTTATAAAACGTTAGGAACGCCACTTTTAAAACTATCTGGGCTGTTTTTATCACACTGTATTCGAGAGAGTGTAAAACGATCGAAGAACAGTGAAAACCCACCCCTTTAGGGGGATGTGGAACGGTAATTGAAACTTGTAATTTTCAAAGCCCACTACTTTAGCTGTGGATAGTTACAGAATTAGTCCATTGACAAATCCCAAATTAGTGATATTCAAATTTAATTGATTACTGCTAGAATTATTTTCGGAGTTGGTTAACTTAGCAATGGAATCTAATGGGGCACACTATGTGCCAGGGAAGTTTAAACATTTTTTACATAAAGGATGGTCTCTAATGTAGAAATTAAGTTCCAAAGTGATCTCATGTTCCAACTATCATCAATAATTTATAGAAAGGGGTAGAGAAATGAATCGTATTATGGATTTAACAGGATTAAGTTACGGTGCAGCAAGTTTGGTTTTTAATGCACTAGATTATGCAAGTTATGTTAGCCTATTATGTGCTCTAACAGGAATTGGCGTGGGAGCAGCGGCAGCAGTAATTTCATATCGATATGCAATAGGGAAGCTTGCATTAACAGCAGGTGAACACGCGGCAATTCAACTTTAATTACTAATAGTTTTTTTGGTATTTTAACAAGCACTGGATTTGCATAGAAGGATATTACTAATCTAATAAAAGGGTGGAATTAAAAAATGAATCATATTATGAAGTTAACAGGATTAAGTTACGGTGTAGCAAGTACGGTTTTCAAAGCACTAGATTATGCAAGTTATGTTAGCCTATTATGTGCTCTAACAGGAATTGGCGTGGGAGCAGCAGCAGCAATAATTTCATATCGATATGCAATAGGGAAGCTTGCATTAACAGCAGGTGAACACGCGGCAATTCAACTTTAAGAGTTAAATAATTCACTGGAAATATGTTACATGATTTTCCGGTGAATTATAATTTTTAAAAGGGGAAAATAGAGTGATGAGTTATAGAAAGTTTTTTAAATATAATAAATTAAATTCTGAAAGAAGAACTAAAGATAATATACATTTATTGTATAAGCGTTTTTTAGATATATTTGTAGAAGAAGACAGGATCAAAATAGTTAATTTTTTGTTGACTTCTTCTAAAATATTAATATTCGTTCCATTAGTGTCCTTCACGATACTATATTTTATTCTAGGATTATTATGCTCATTCCAAGTACTTGAAGGTGTTTTTTTTAGCGGCGTTATAAGTATTCTTCACACAATAATATCAATTGAATCTAAATTTAGATATTCTAGAATTGATTTATTAAAAAAAGATTTGCAATTCGCTTTAAGAATTATTGTGAATGGTAAGGGAGATTATTTTGTAATTCAAAAGATGAGTTTTGAATTACTTAACAGCACATTAATTTATTCCGCATTTCCATATTTTCTATCTGTAATAATTTTATTTTCATTTGTTAATCAGTCAATATGGATTTTATTATTTGGTTTTCTTTTTATTTTATTAAATTATTTGATAGGTTTATCTATGTTAGTAATTAAAATAGTTCCAACTATTAAAAGATACATTCAAGTGTTTTTAACAATAACTATTGCTGGATTTATAATAATTTTAATACAGTATTTTAATTTAAATAGGATACTTACAATCAAAAATCAGATAATAGAAATTTTTTCAACTGACCGAATCTCTAAATTAGATGCACATTTTTGGATATCCATAAGCGTAGTGTCAATGGTAGTAATTTTGCTTTCTTTACTAATCTATTGTGTTTTTAAATATGGAAAAATTATATCTGCAATTTTTATTTCTAAAGAAGGTGGTTTATATAAAAATCACAATAATAAAGTAGTTTATCAACGCTTATTGTTAAGAGGGTTTAGTTTTAAAAATAAGATGCTGTATATAAGGATAGGTAGTTTTATAGCAACATTGTTACTTGTAATTCTTTATCCCATTTTAAACTATTATAGTAGTATCCCGTTAGTTTTAATAATTTTATTTTTATGTTATAGTCCTTCATTGATTAACTTAATGATTACTCATTACATGTATGATGAAATTTTACAAAAACCTGCTATTAATACAACCTTTTATTTTTTAAAAAAATTTCAATGTGAAAAATATCTATACAAGCAAACGATTTTATCGACATTCTCTCAATTAGTTGTTGCAATATTACCTTTCCTGACCACACTCTTATTATATGGATCAATAAATGTATTTGCAGGCGTTATATTTTACACTTTAATATTATTTACTACAGTTATCATTGCAGTTACAAGAGTTTATGATTTAGGGAAATATAGTTTTGAGGAAATAAATATATTAGATCCTTCCATTTTAACATCAAAACCCGCTGAAAATTATATTATTTTTGGAATTCCAATTGTTTATGCTATTCCGTTATTGGCAATAGTTTTGGATGAATACACTCTTTTTTATTTTTATATTAGTACATCCAGTTACTTGTTTTTATTGATCATATATTGTATTGGGAAAATTTATTTATTTCTTTTTAAGGAGAAAAAAAATGTTAAAGATTTGTAAGATGACCAAGACGTATCCAGAAACTAAAATTTTTCAAGATGTCAATTTGGAAATCCCTTTAAAATCTATAGTTACGGTGACCGGGAGGAATGGTATTGGTAAAACAACCTTACTAAACATTTTGGGAGGGATTTCTAATTTTGCAGGGGATGTTATATTGACGGAAGTAAGTCTGAAAAATAATTATAAAGATTATATTAAACTAACAACGGCCATTCCCAATGTCCCATTTTTATATGATTATTTAACGGTGTCAGAAATGATAGACCTAGTTATTTCACTTTCTGGTGTAATTGAAATAACAGCTGAAGAGTATAAAAATAAAATGATAGTTGATTTAGAGTTAAAAGATTTTAACTCTACCCTTATAAAAAATTTATCATTAGGGACAAAACAGAAAGTTGCCTTTATAACTGCATTTTTAAACTCTCCTAAGCTAGTTTTAATAGACGAACCTTTTGTGAATTTTGATAAATCTTCAATGTGTAAAATACTTGATTTCATTAAAAGTTATGTTTTATATACAGGTGCAATTGTGATTTTCTCGACGCATTCAGAAGAAAAAAAGATGAATGAAATAGTTACACACAACATTAAAATAAATGGATTTAAAGATGTTGTTTTATCCAAAGTGGATGGTTGCCATGAAATTTAAAAAGGTTATGACGTGTATATCTATAATAGCTGTAATGTTTTATTGTTTAGGTCTATTTTTTTCGCTGAATGTAGAAAAAGAGGTTACAGATGGGAATTTTGGTTTTACAGAATTACTTATTCATAATTTAACATCTGAAATGTTCTCTATATTGCTTGGAATTATTACGCTGGGTGTTTATTCAATGATGTATCTATTTTTAAATTTTTTTTCTATGGGATCAATAACTAGTTCATTAATGACCGAAAAATCTATTGTCGATGTTTTGAGTCTATTTATTGTGCATGGTATTTTTGAAATCCCTGCTATGATTTTAACGGTAGCATTAGGTAGTTATCTACCTTGGCGAATAATAAGTATGTTTAAAAAGAAAGAAGGATTTATTCTAATTTTAAAACAAATGTTCAAAATTTTAATTTTAATTTTAGTTCTAACAATCGCCGCTGCAATCACAGAAGCTTTTGTTACTCCTAAATTAATTTGAGGTGATGTAAAATGAAAATAGAAAAATTACGTGCAGTTTTTCTACTAGTAGCTTTAATTATATCTTTATTTTTATCATGTTATATACAACTTAGTTATGCTAGTAGCCTTATCCCAGGGTACAATGAGATGATTACAAAATTCAGCAATTATATGGATAATTTTGAATTGCTGATTTTGATAATCGCGTTTATATTCCAATTATTCATAATGCTTGGAACTATCTTGTTAGAAACACTATTAATATATTTAATAATATCTTTTTTTTATAAGAAGAAGTGTCGAATAAAAGAGTGCGGAAGGCCTGTTATGTTGTCAACGCTAGTAGTATTAATAATAAATATGATAATTACAACCGTATTTTTGCCAAAAAATAGTGATATAAATACTTTTAAGAATCTAGGTCTATTCTCACCTGTAAATTATCTTATTAAACCTCTACTACTTTGTTATTTTTTATCTATAAAAACCATTATACCAAATAATTTATTAGAATGGTCAAAGGTAGGGTTTGTCTTTGTGCTATTTACATGCATCCCTGGCTTCATATTAATTTATTTAATATGAAGAATCAATTGTGGATGCGGTATACAAATTTTCTTTTCACTTTAACAAATATATGGAGTTTGCATTGTTCAAGATTTTAGAAAATCACCTTGGTTTATTACACACGAGTTACCAGCTCAATCCATTGAAATATATTTATAGAGAGGGGAATTAGATGATGAAAGGTAAAAAAAATGAACTTTTTCAGGCATTAAAAGAAAGCGGATTTTTTGGTGCGCTTTTTACTATGATTTTTGGAATTGTGATACTTGTATATATACTTATGTCGTAAATTAGGGTTTTATTAATGAAGCTTATGGGGATGTGGAGTAAAAAAGGACTGTTTACCAAATTATTAGTAAACAGCCCTTTTTTACTTCCGTAACAGAATTTATTTGTATTTGTATTTGTATTTATAGTTAATTCATTTGAATACTATCGCAATGAAAAAATAGATTAATGATAATTGTTTTTTTATTTATTTCTTATTGTCTAGGTTCTAGTGTAAAAACTTCAAAGCTTATGTAATGAATCTGCAGGTCTTGGAAATACTGATAGTACTATTATATAAAAGGGAAAGTCAGTAAAGGGGTTTTAAGGAAAGATATCTCTTTACTAACTCAATGAGGTTATGCAATAACTAATATTTGTTTAGTATTAAGCCATTCTAGTTATCTATAATTTACTCATATAATCATATTAAGGAGATTATTTATGTTATTAAACAATGTTCGGACTTCAAATAAAAAAACGAGATGGATTATGGTTAGTGTTTTCACATTATTTTCTATTATTGTAGCAGTTAATATTTTTGTTATGCAAGGGAAGAAGAAAGGTGCAGCAACAACGGCTGATGCTGTAAGTTTTGAGAAAGTGACAGAGCGTAAGTTGAATAATACGAAATTAATTTCTGGTCAGGTGAAGCCTGGGAATATTGAAAGTTTCTATGCGGATCCGGCCAAAGGAAAAGTGAAAGATATTGCGGTAAAAGAAGGGCAAGAGGTAGAAAAGGGAACGAAACTATTCTCTTATGATAATGAAGAAATTAACTTGCAAATGAAGCAAGCTGAGCTTGATCAGAAGATGGCAGATATACGTTATGATCAAGGGAAAAAGAAGATTGATTCGTTGAAGAAAGAAATTAAGAAAGTGAAAGATAGTGGAGCTGGGAAAGAAGTAACAGACCCAATGGAAGAGCAAGTAAGTGAGTTAGAAATGGCACAAAAAACAACTGACCTTGAAAAAGAAAAAGGAAAGTTACAAAAAGAAGAGTTAAGTAAAAAGCAGAAAGAACTTACGATTTATAGTAATTTCACTGGTGTTGTACAGAAGTTAGATAAAGATGCGGCACAAAGTTCATCTCAAGCGTTAGGTGGTCAAGGAAAATCATTCTTACAAGTAGCTTCTAAAGACCCGTTCCAAGTTCAAGGGACTTTAACAGAGCTTCAAAAGTCACAAATTCAAAAAGATCAAACGTTCACTGTAACTGCGAAAGCAAATAATAAGAAAAAGTGGACAGGTAAGATTACGGAAGTAAGTGAATTCCCAACGAGTGCAGAGATGGCTCAAGCTGCTGGTGAGGGGACTCAAAATATGTCTCAATATACATATAAAGCAAGCCTTGATAGCCAAGATGGTTTATCTGCAGGGTACCATGTTTCATTACAAGTAAACTTAGAGAATAAGACGATGATCGCTGTTCCAAGTAAGAGCATTGTAGAAAAAGAAGAAGATGCATTTGTTTATATCGAAGAAAAAGGAAAGCTTCGTAAACAAAATGTGAAAAAAGGTGCTACTGATGGAGATTGGACAGAGATTACTGAAGGCGTAACAGTGGGGCAAAAGGTGGTTAAAAATCCTTCCGACAACGTGTATGACGGAATGGAAGTGAAAGAGAAATGATTACGCTAAATAATATTGCTAAGACGTATTATCAAGGAAAGCTTGCGGTACCGATTTTGCATGGTATTCGTTTAACGATTCAGAGTGGTGAGTTTGTTTCGATTATGGGACCTTCTGGTTCCGGTAAGTCAACGCTTATGAACATTATTGGTTGTTTAGATCGTCCAACAGAAGGCGAATATATGCTGAATGATGTGAATATCTTAACAGCAGACGAGTCAAAGCTCGCTTTAATTCGTAATGAATATATCGGCTTTGTATTCCAGCATTTTAATTTACTGCCGCGTCTCTCTGCGGTGGAAAATGTTGAACTTCCGCTCGTATACGGTGGCGTGAAGAAAGCAGAACGTCGTAAGCGTGCCTTAGAGGCGTTAGGTAAAGTTGGATTAGCGGACCGCGTACATCATTTACCGAATGAATTATCAGGTGGACAGAAGCAACGTGTAGCGATTTCAAGGGCAATTGCGAATAACCCAACGTTCATTATGGCCGATGAGCCGACTGGTGCGCTAGATACGAAGTCTGGTGAGCAAGTTATGGATATTTTTACGAAGCTTAATGCAGAAGGTACGACAATTGTTATGGTTACGCATGAAGAGGAAGTAGCGGCTTATTCGTCTCGCCGCATTGTACTGCGAGACGGGAAAGTTACAGAAGATAGAAGGTGTGCAGTATGAATTTACTAGATAGTATGAAAATTGCCTTATCGTCTATTTTAGCTCATAAACTACGCTCGGTTTTGACGATGATTGGGATTATTATCGGTGTAGGCTCTATTATTACCGTCGTTGCGATTGGGCAAGGCGGGGAAGCTGCACTGAAATCTCAATTTGTTGGGTCAGGTAATCAAACGGTTCCGATTTATTATAGTGCTGATATGAATGATCCTTTTGGTATGGGGATAGTAGAAGCACCGAAGATAACTGAAGAAGATATTTTTGAAATTAAAAAAATTCCAGAAATCTCACAAGTTGTAACAACAAATTCAAGTATGCAACCACTTGATATTGAAGATAAAATAGAAATGGTGAATATTACTGGATTAGACAGTGAGTATTTTTCAGTAAATAAAGTAAAGGTGTTAAAGGGACGTTCTTTACAAGAATCAGATGTGGATCAAGGTAATAACGTTGTTATGATTAGTAAACAAATGGAAGTAAAGGTATTTAAGGATGCCAATCCAGTCGGTAAAATTATTGAAATGAAGGGTCAACCGATGCAAATTATCGGTGTGTATCAATCAGATAAAGAGTTTATGGGAATGGGACCATCAGAAGCACTCGTTCCAATATCATTATGGCCGACACTGTATGGAAAAGATGAAATTCAAGATATTTCTGTTCAAGCAACAAATGTAGATAATCTAGAAAAAGCAGGTAAAAAAGCTGCAGATGTTTTAAATAGTCGCAAACCAAGTGATGCAACTGGTAAATATGAAGTAAAGAATTTAAAAGAGATTCAAGAAGGTATTTCAAAGATGACCGGTATTATGACAATGATTATCGGTGGTATCGCTGGTATTTCACTAGTCGTTGGTGGTATTGGTGTGATGAACATTATGCTCGTATCTGTAACGGAGCGTACACGTGAAATTGGGGTACGTAAAGCACTTGGAGCGACGCGTAGTAAAATTTTATTACAGTTTTTAATTGAAGCTGTTATGTTAACGCTTCTAGGTGGTTTAATCGGAATTGGTCTTGGCTATGGTGGGGCATATATTGTTTCGACATTTGCGAAATGGCCACCGATTGTTTCATGGGAGGTTGTTGTTGGAGGCGTATTGTTTTCAATGACACTCGGTATTATTTTCGGATTAATTCCAGCGAATAAAGCTGCAAAATTAGATCCAATTGAAGCATTGCGTTATGAATAATTAATAGTGTAGTAGAACTACACATTACCGTTCTAGTGGGCGGTTCGTAGCCTCTTGCGAGGAAGTGAACCGCCCGTTAGAACGGGTTATATAAATAGAAGGAGGTGTTATAATGGAAGCTAATTTGAATACGCAAAAAGTTGGCGGAGAAAAGCCATCATTATTTGGAATGATTACTTCTCCGGGTTTACAGTTTGAGCGAATGAAGACGACCGAGAAAGTTTGGGGTATGTTCTTCTTAGTGGCATTGTTACAAGGGCTTGTAGGTGGTTTGACAACTTATGTTGTGAACACGTCACCTGAAATAATTAAAATGCAGAAAGAATTAGGCGAACTTGCTGGTAAGGGTTCAATAACATCAGAAGTTATTTCTGGAATTGGATCTAGTTTTGTTGGGGGCATGATTGGTGCACTATTTGTCGCAGCTATTTATAAAGTATTTATGATGTTCTTTGGAAATGATACATCTTATAAAAAATTATTAATGATTGTTGTATATGCTAATATGGTTCTTATTATTGGTGGACTTATAAATGGTGTAGTAGCTGTAATTTTAGATGGTGGAGCAACTCAGTATACAAGTTTAGGTCCACTATTTAAACAAGGATCACTTGCATATGGAATTGGTAATACAATTGAAATATTCTATATATGGAATTTAGCCTTAACTTGGCTCGGATTACATATTACTTCTGGATTAAGCAAAGTGAAAGTATCCATCCCAATTATGGTTCTATTCATTATTAAAGTGTTCTTTTTAGCGACAATTACTGTATTAATAGCGAAGCTTTTACCAGGTATGCTAATATAAATAAATTATGTTCAGTAAAAGATTTGCAACATTATTAACCGGTTCTTTAATGTACAAGGTGCCGGTTAATTTGTTTTCGGATGATGTTTAAACATATGGTGATCTTGTTGAGAACAAATACTCAAATAATAAATGTATCTTCAAAATAGAACTTGTCCATTAGATTGTTCACAAGCCCATTGAAATAAGCAAATTTACCCTTTTTCATTTTTATCCCAGTTTTAATTTTCATAACAAATTCTTTAATAGCTGTTAATCCAATAGTAAGTTCCTGGTCTTTAGTAAATGCCTTATCACCTGTTGTATGGTTAATAATTTTATTACATTGTCTTACGACTTTCCAAAACTCTTGAATTGTCTTTGAATCACTGTAAAAAGAGCGAACTAAAGAAATAAAACGTTGTGGTACCCAGTGAGCAACAAAATCAGCCTGTTCAATAGTCTCTTCTGGTGTATTGCTATTCTCATTACTATTACGTTTGTTTATATCTTTTATATTTTGTTTTAAGGAAACAGTGATTGTTTTAATGGTAGGACACTTTGTAGGACTTTTTGTATCTACCTTGTTGGACACTTCTTCCACAATCGGTTGAATAATAATAGCGTTAGAAGTTTGTAACATATCCTTTGTACGTTTCATTGCTACTTGTTTAATCATCTCTAGATCCACAAGTTTATTCATTAAACGTTGTACAGTTTTATAGGAAACTTCCATTTTTTCAGCTATTCTATTTTTACATAGGAAACTAACGCCTACATATTTGCAACTGTGGCGCTTTAAAATTTCAAGTAATGTAATGAGTTTAGCTTGTAGGTCAGTGCGCTTAATGGACATACGAATAGTATCTTTATATGCGCGTATAGTTTTGTTCAATTCTTCTAATTCTATAAATGATGATAAGTTACGGAATGCTTCTTCGCTTGCTATAACATCTATGCATTTCTTTTCCATATTATATGTCTCCTTCTCGGAAACAAAAAAGCAACGTCACCAATAATTTGGTAAACGTTGCTTAATAGACCCTGCATGATGTACAATAACTCATGAGAGTATAGCAAGTGTTTACCTGGCGTAATCAGGTTTACGGTATATATAGTGTTGGTCGCACTTTATATACACGCTGTGCTCTTTTGTTTTGTTGTTTTTTGTATA
The DNA here is from genome assembly GCF_016483705.1 of Bacillus cereus group sp. N6. Taxonomy (NCBI): domain Bacteria; kingdom Bacillati; phylum Bacillota; class Bacilli; order Caryophanales; family Bacillaceae; genus Bacillus; species Bacillus cereus group sp. N6. Next base: position 51,063 of record NZ_JAEHBI010000028.1, on the reverse strand, counting down.
TACGTGAACTTTATATGTTTATATTTAAACACAAAAAATCAAGTTATACATAGGCAAACCATTTTCATTGGAAGCTTAAACACATCAATTGTACATCCAAGGGAAGTTTTTAAAGAAGCGTTCCGCCGTGCAGCAGCCTCTATCATATGTCTTCATAACCATCCCTCAGGAGACCCCACGCCGAGCCGAGAAGATATTGAAGTAACAAAACGCTTAGTAGAATGCGGCCGAATTATCGGAATTGAAGTGCTTGACCATATTATAATAGGCGACCATAAATTCGTGAGTTTAAAGGAAAAAGGTCATATTTAAGACTATGCTTTTTACTTATTTTGTTTTATAATGTGATTTATGAGTTTTTTGTAGAAATTTATCTACAAAAAGGATAAAGATATAAAAAACGTACTGTTTTTATAATATAAATTAAGAAAAAATGAGTCCGTGAAAACAAGAAAGGAAGATAAATAATATGTTTGGATTTGGTGGCTTTACTCGCGATCTTGGAATAGACTTAGGAACTGCGAACACGCTTGTATATGTAAAAGGAAAAGGTGTAGTTTTACGTGAACCTTCAGTAGTAGCGTTACAAACTGATACGAAACAAATCGTTGCTGTAGGTAGCGATGCAAAACAAATGATTGGTCGTACACCAGGAAACGTTGTGGCACTTCGCCCGATGAAAGACGGTGTAATTGCTGATTACGAAACGACAGCAACAATGATGAAATATTACATTCAACAAGCTCAAAAATCAAATGGATTCTTCTCACGTAAGCCTTACGTAATGGTATGTGTACCTTCTGGTATTACAGCTGTAGAAAGACGTGCAGTAATCGATGCGACTCGTCAAGCGGGCGCACGTGATGCTTATCCAATCGAAGAACCATTTGCAGCAGCAATTGGTGCAAACTTACCTGTTTGGGAACCAACTGGTAGTATGGTTGTTGATATCGGTGGCGGTACAACAGAAGTTGCGATCATTTCTTTAGGTGGTATTGTAACAAGTCAATCAGTTCGTGTTGCTGGTGATGATATGGACGATTCAATCATTCAGTACATTAAGAAAAGCTACAACTTAATGATTGGTGAAAGAACAGCTGAAGCATTAAAATTAGAAATTGGTTCTGCAGGCGAGCCAGAAGGTATCGAGCCTATGGAAATTCGCGGTCGTGATTTAGTAAGTGGTTTACCAAAAACAGTACTAATTCAACCAGAAGAAATTGCAGATGCATTAAAAGATACAGTAGATGCAATTGTAGAATCTGTTAAAAATACGTTAGAGAAAACTCCACCTGAATTAGCGGCAGATATTATGGACCGTGGTATCGTATTAACAGGCGGCGGAGCATTACTACGTAACTTAGATAAAGTGATTAGTGAAGAAACAAATATGCCAGTTCTTGTTGCAGAAGACCCACTAGATTGCGTAGCGATTGGAACGGGTAAAGCATTAGACAATATCGACCTTTTCAAAACTGCTGCTCGATAATATTGCAAAATAAAAATCAATGAAATTAAGAGGGTGTGAACGTGCCACAGTTTTTCTTAAACAAAAGATTAATTGTTTTGTTAGTTAGTATTATTCTTCTCGTGGCATTGATTGGAATCTCATTGAAAGAACGGAACAGTTTAACATGGCCAGAGCAGTTTGTTAAAGACACTGTCGGTGTTGTAGAACGTGTATTCCAAAAGCCAGCGAAATACGTAGCTGGATTCTTCGAAAATGTAGAGGATGTAAAGCGCACGTATGAAGAGAATAAAGAATTAAAAGCAAAATTAGATAATTATGCAGGTCTATCAGGGAAAGTAAAACAATTAGAAGATGATAACAAGAAGTTACAAGAGTTAACGGGTAAAAAAGAGTTGAATAGCCAATATACTGAAATTCCATCTACTGTTGTTTCTCGTAATCCAGATAAATGGTACGATTTAATCGGAATTGATAAAGGAGCACAGCAAGGAATTAAAAAAGATATGGCTGTAGTAACTTCACAAGGTTTAGTTGGACGAGTGAAAAGTGTATCTCAGTTTACATCATCAGTAGAGTTGCTAAGTTCTATGAGCCGAACAAATCGTGTTTCTGCTATCGTACAAGGTGATGAGAAAATCTTCGGATTGATTGAAGGTTACGACAAAGAAAAGCACTTACTTCTTTTCACAAAGATCGGCTCTGATGCAGACGTGAAAAAAGATCAACTAGTAGTAACATCTGGACTTGGTGATATTTTCCCGAAAGGTCTTGTAATTGGAACAATCGTTGATGTTCAGCCAGATCCATACGGCTTAACAAAAACAGCTTATGTAAAACCGGCCGCTGACTTGAATGACGTAGAGCATATTATGGTTGCTAAACGTGCAACGCCTTCAGCGCCATTAGAATAGGAGGGGGAGAAGAAATGATGAAGATTCTAAAAAGAGCAGCTCTTCCTCTTTTGCTCCTTTTTGTTTTTCTATTTGAAAATATGTTTGCTACTATTGTTCCAACAGAGGTTTTTTGGAAAGACAGTATAGCAGCACCTCATTTCTTTATAATTGTGTTATGTTTTATTACTGTGTACTATAGTCCGGTCCAAGGGATTTATTACGGACTCTTATTTGGTTTCTTATTTGATACCGTATACACAGAACTTGTCGGTATATATATATTTGCGTATCCGATTTTAGCTTATTTAGTTTATAGTGTGATGAAGATACTACAATTGAATTTATTTATTGTTGCTTCTATTGTACTAGCTAGTATTGTAGCACTAGAGTATTATGTGTATGGATTTTTAACTTTGTTAGGACGTACTCATATGTCAGCGTATGTCTTTTTCACAGATCGTCTCCTGTCTACTTTATTGCTAAATGCAATTTTCTTATTGATAGTTTGTTTCCCACTGAGACGATATTTAGTGCGTCTTTCAAAAGCGATGGAAGAAAAAGAAAAAAGGATTTTCTAATTTTATGTCGAATTGAATCGGTGGGGTGAACTTTAGTGGAAGAAAAAAAGCAACAAAATGTAACAATAAAAGGGACAAAAGACGGAATAACGCTTCATTTAGATGATTGTTGTTCATTCTCTGAATTACTGGAGGAACTGGATGAAAAGCTTTCTACACATTACTATGATGGTGATGGGCGCTCTTTAATTGAAGTGCATGTGAAAGTGGGAAATCGTTATTTAACAGAAGTCCAACAAGAAGAGATTCGTACGTTAATTCGTAATAAAAAGAATCTTGTTGTGGATTCAATTGAAAGTGATGTTATAACGAAAGCAGAAGCAATAGCTTGGAAAGAAGAAACAGAAATTGTCCCTATTTCCAAAATTGTTCGCTCTGGACAAGTTTTACATGTAAAAGGAAATTTATTGTTAATTGGAGATGTTAATCCAGGCGGAACGGTTATCGCTGGGGGGAATATTTTTGTCGTAGGATCATTAAGAGGAATTGCGCATGCTGGGTATTATGGGGATTCGGATGCTGTAATCGCTGCATCTGATATGAACCCGATGCAACTTCGAATTAGTGATGTGGCAATGCGGGCTCCGGAAGAGAAAGAAGACGGAGCGGAGGCGGCAGAATGTGCGTATATTAATGAGAACAATCACATTGTTGTCGATCGACTGCAACTTCTCACTCATCTTAGACCTAATTTAACAAAGTTAGAAAGGGGAATTGTATAGCTGTGGGAGAGGCAATAGTAATTACATCTGGAAAAGGCGGAGTAGGTAAAACTACAACGTCTGCGAACATTGGTACAGCCCTGGCGTTATCTGGAAAGAAAGTGTGCTTAATTGACACAGATATCGGTCTTCGAAACTTAGACGTAGTAATGGGGCTGGAAAATCGTATTGTATTTGATCTTGTTGATGTCGTTGAAGGGCGTTGCCGTTTACCTCAGGCGCTTATTAAAGATAAGCGTTTTGATGATCTTTATTTATTACCTGCAGCACAAACGAGTGATAAATCAGCGGTAACACCTGAACAAATGGATGAATTAATACAAGTATTACGTCAAGATTATGATTACATATTAATTGATTGTCCTGCGGGGATTGAGCAGGGATTTAAAAATGCGGTAGCTGGTGCGGATAAAGCAATCGTTGTTACGACGCCAGAAGTATCCTCAATGCGCGATGCGGATCGTATTATCGGGCTTTTAGAAAAAGAGGATATTGAACCACCAAAACTTGTTATTAATCGTGTGCGTAGTCATATGCTTCATGAGCAGGATATGTTAGATGTTGATGAAATCGTACGTACATTGTCAATCGAGCTTCTTGGTGTTGTCGAAGATGATGATGAAGTTATTCGTGCTACAAATACAGGTGAACCTGTAGCGTTGCAACCGAGCGGAAAAGCAGCGTTAGCTTATCGTAATATTGCAAGACGCTTGTTGGGTGAGAATGTACCATTGCAAGCATTTGGACAAGAAAAGGTATCGGTATTTACAAAGATGAAAAACTTCTTTGGAATCCGTTAAAGGCACTTCGCGCATATGCGAAGTGCTTTCTTTTTTCTTCACACGAATATCTTCCTTTCCTAGCTCATACATATGTACAAACTGTATACAACTGTTTCTATGTAAATTAGCTTAACGAAAGAAAGGAGACAGTATGAAGAATAGACGTGTAGAAGAAATTAAAAAACGGATTGCGAAAAGGAAGGCAGAGCAAGAAAGGATGGAGGAAGAGCAGTATTTTGCTGGAGGGAATTTTGATAGTGAAACAGTATTTATTGAAGATGGAGAAAAGGAAATTCATCCTTTATTTCGAAAAGAAGTATTTTTCTTCAAAGTTTTGTTATCAGCAATATTAGTTCTTTCTGTCGCTATTTTATATAAGAATGCACCCTCTTCTTTTGACGGTGCGAAAGCTGTTACAGAAAAAGTGATGAAAGAAGAATTTCAGTTTGCTACTGTAGCGAAATGGTACGAAAAGCAGTTTGGAAAACCACTCGTATTTTATTCACCTACTGAGAAAAAAGAAGGAACTATTCAGCAAAAAGATTATGCCATCCCTGCTTCTGGAAAGGTAATGCAAGGGTTTCAAAAAAATGGCCAAGGTGTATTTGTTCAAACAGCTACAAATGCAACTGTTGAGTCAGTGAATGAAGGGCTAGTTGTTTTTGCAGGTAAGAAAGAGGAACTTGGTAATACGGTTCAAATTCAGCATGCAGATGGAACAGAATCGTGGTATGCGAATTTAAATGACATGACAGTGAAATTGTATGATTACGTTTCAAAGAAACAAAAAATTGGAACGGTGAATAATGATGCAAATAATAAAAATGGTAAGTTTTATTTCGCGATAAAAAAGAATGAAAAATTTATTGACCCGATTCAGGTGATTTCATTTGATTAAATATAGAGAAGTTTTAACGAAGATTTCAGTGCATCCGTTGTTTTGGGTTATTATTGTCATTGGTATTTTTACGGCACGTTTTAAAGAGTTACTACTGTTATTTTGTATCGTTCTTATCCATGAACTTGGGCATGCCTTTGCGGCGGCACACTACAATTGGCGTATTAAAAAGATTCAACTTTTACCGTTTGGTGGTGTGGCTGAGCTTGAGGAACACGGGAATAAGTCATTGAAAGAGGAACTTGTTGTTGTAATTGCAGGGCCTATACAACATATTTGGATGATGATGGTAGGTTATATAGTGTTTGAAGCTGGTTGGCTGGGTGCGGATTTATATTATTTCTTTATATGGAATAATATAATTATTTTAGCATTTAATTTACTACCTATTTGGCCGCTTGACGGTGGAAAAGTATTGTTTAACGTATTATCATATCGTTTTCCTTATTTACAAGCACATGAAAAGATGATGAAATTATCATGTGTTTTTTTTAGTGTAATACTAGTGTGGCAGTTACTTTGGAATAGTAACAATATTATGATGTGGGTACTACTCATATTTTTAGCGGTGTCGTTATATCAAGAGTGGAAACAAAGACAGTATGCCTTTATGCGTTTTTTATTGGAACGTTATTATGGGAACAAAAGAGGAATTGAAAAGATTGCACCTATTGAAGTGCAATCAGAAGATCATTTATATAAGATATTCACAAAATTTCGTAGAGGGTATAAGCACTCTATTATCGTCCATGGAAAATATAAAGAACATTACACATTGGATGAAAATGAATTACTCTATGCGTATTTTACTGAAAAACGAACAACTTCATCTGTTGAAGAATTAATCGGTTAGTGTTGACGATAGCACTAACCTTTTATTATTGTAAAAGCAAAGAAGATTATAAAGTGAGGAAAGAATTTTGAAAACGTTATATATGAACTATGCAGGATCGGAAAAACGCGTTGCAATTGAAGAGAAGAAAAAAATTGTTGAGTTTTTATGGAAACGAAATGAAGAACAAGAGATTGTTGGGCATATTTATGTTGGACGTATCGTAAGAACGATTGCTGGAATGAACGCAGCTTTTGTAAACATCGGTTTAGAAAAACATGCGTACCTTTCATACGATGATGTACCATCTTCTTATCGTATACATGAAGGGCAAGCGGTACTCGTGCAAGTTGTGAAAGAGGCAATTGATACGAAAGGGCCGAAATTGACGGCAAACATAGAATTTACCGGGAAATATGTCGTTTATATGCCATATGATGAAATGCGTGCGATTTCTCGAAAAATAAAAAATAATAAAAGAAGGCAACAGCTACTCCAAATTGAGGTAGAAGGGACAGGAGGTTATATTTTCCGCTCTGCTTCTGAAAAAGGAGAAATTGAAGAAATACAAGCTGAAATGCAAAGGTTACAGCAGTTATATGAAGAGCTAAAAAGAAAAGAGGGGCAAGGAAAGGCACCGTTACTACTTCATCGACCGGCGACCTTTTTAGATCGTGTATTCCAAGAGAATCCGATTGAAACGATTGAAAAAGTAGTTGTAGATACAAGAAGTATAGTAAAAGAATTAGAAGAAAAGGTCGGAAAAGAAAAAGTATCTTTTTATAATGAAAAATCTTCAATGTTTAACCATTTTGGAATAGAGCGTGAGATCGAGAAAGCACTTCAAAAAATTGTGTGGCTCCCGAATGGTGCTTATTTAATTGTGGAACAAATGGAGACGATGACTGTAATTGATGTGAATACGGGCAAGTTTACTGGAAAACAGAATTTACAAGATACAGTCCTTCGTACAAATGAAGTGGCAGCTGAAGAGATTGCACGTCAATTAAGACTGCGTGATATCGGTGGTATGATATTAATTGATTTTATTAATATGAAAAGAAGAGAAGATAAAGAAAAGGTAAGAGAATGTCTGATGGCTGCTATGCAAAATGATCGCACATATACAAGAGTGCTCGGTTTTACAGAGTTAGGGATTTTGGAGATGACACGTAAACGTAAGAAACATTCTTTACGCGACGTATTACTAGAAGAGTGTGTACCTTGCAAAGCGACGGGGTATGTAATGTCATATGAAACAATTGCGTATGAGTTAGAGAGAGAGCTAATCACATATGGAAATATAGAGGATGAGGCAGTATTAATCGCTGCGCCTAAAAATTTACAAAAACAATTTTTGCAAAAAGAATTACAAAAAAATATTCCATTTGAAATTTATTTCAAAGATGATATGATCGAAAAGTACGCAATTATTCGTTTTGGAAGTAAAACAGAAATTGTAGAACGGAAAAAATAGTTAGCAGAACATTTATTGACAACCGTCTATGATTCATGATAACATCTTTATGTTATAGTTTATAGCACCTAAACGGCTATATGCTACAACCGCACAAGACAGGTTCCCTAAAGACATTTATGTCTACCTCGTTTTTGGCGAGTCTTAGTAATTAAGAGGAGGTGCAAGTATGTACGCAATTATCGAAACAGGTGGAAAACAAATTAAAGTTGAAGCTGGTCAAGCAATCTACATTGAAAAATTAGATGTTGAAGCTGGTGAAACTGTTACTTTTGACAAAGTTCTTTTCGTTGGTGGCGAAAACGTTAAAGTTGGTAGCCCAGTTGTAGAAGGTGCAACAGTTACTGCGAAAGTTGAAAAACAAGGTCGCGCTAAGAAAATCATCGTTTTCAAATACAAAGCGAAAAAGAACAATCGTAAGAAACAAGGTCATCGTCAACCTTACACTAAGCTAGTTGTTGAAGCTATCAACGCTTAATCCAGGTTAACATGATTAAAATTACGATAAGTCGCACGAAATTAGGAAGTATCCAATCATTTAAAATGACTGGACATGCCGATTATGCGCCACATGGACAAGATCTTGTCTGTGCTGGAACTACAGCGGTTGTGTTTGGTTCTATAAATGCAGTGGAAGAACTTTGTAATGTGCAGGCAACTATTGAACTCGGAAGTGATGGCGGATTCTTAACGTATGAATTGCCTAATGATTTAGACGTTCATGCAGCAGAAAAAGCACAAACGCTTTTAGAAGGATTGGTTGTTTCGCTTAAGACGATCGAACTTGATTACGGAAAGTATATCCGTTTAATAGAAAAAGTGCAGGAGGTGTAACGTATGTTAAGATTAGATCTTCAGTTTTTCGCATCTAAGAAAGGTGTAGGTAGTACAAAGAACGGTCGTGACTCTCAGTCAAAACGTCTTGGTGCTAAACGCGCAGATGGTCAAACGGTTTCAGGTGGTTCAATTCTTTACCGTCAACGCGGTACAAAAATTTATCCAGGTGTTAACGTTGGTCGTGGTGGCGATGACACTTTATACGCGAAAGTTGACGGCGTAGTACGCTTTGAGCGTCTTGGCCGTGACCGCAAACAAGTGAGCGTATATCCTGTTGCTCAAGAAGCATAAGAACTCACGGAAAACTCTAACCTGAGTGCAGGTTAGAGTTTTTCTATATTAAGGGGTATCTAAATGAATGAAAAATGGACAATTATAGATGCATTGCGTCATTCAAGACATGATTGGCTCAATCGTATGCAGATGGTGAAAGGAAACCTTTCCCTTGGAAAAGTGGAAGAGATTCATAGTCTCATCGATCGTTTTGTCCAAGAAGCGAGACAAGAATCCAATCTGATAGGGCTATCAATGCCTTTATTTTCAGAGTGGATTTTAACATATAATTGGAAACAGCAGCCGTGCTTATTGGAGTACGAAGTATTAGGGAAATTACATAACTTATCTCACTTAGATGAGACTGTATGTATATGGACGAATCAATTTTTCTCAATACTTCAGCATAGTTTAGACGTATATGTTGAAAATTATGTTTGTATCACAATTGAATGTGACGCGGAGAATGCTCGTTTCTTTTTTGATTTTCGTGGTAAGCTAACGAGTGTAGAAGAACTACAGAATTGGCTTGCGAACCAAAACAATAAATGGTATTCCATTTCTTATACAGTACGAGACGAAGAAGTCTCAGTTATATTACAACCAATCGAAAAAAGTGTGGTGAAATAATGTTTGTAGATCAGGTCAAGATATATGTAAAAGGCGGCGACGGTGGTAACGGAATGGTTGCGTATCGTCGTGAGAAGTATGTACCTAAAGGTGGCCCAGCAGGTGGCGACGGTGGTAAAGGTGCAGATGTTGTTTTTGTTGTTGAGGAAGGCTTACGTACATTAATGGACTTCCGCTACCAACGTCATTTCAAAGCTGATCGTGGTCAGCATGGAATGAGTAAAGGTCAGCATGGTCGTAAATCTGAAGATTTAATCGTAAAGGTTCCACCGGGAACAATAGTAAAAGATGAAAAAACAGGTGAAATTCTTGCCGATTTAGTAACGCATGGACAAACAGCTGTAATCGCAAAGGGTGGCCGCGGTGGTCGTGGTAACTCACGTTTCGCAACACCGACGAACCCAGCGCCAGAAATCGCTGAGAACGGTGAACCAGGTCAAGAACGTGATGTCACGCTAGAACTTAAAGTGCTAGCAGATGTTGGACTTATTGGATTCCCAAGTGTAGGTAAATCTACATTATTATCTGTTGTATCATCAGCGCGTCCGAAAATTGCAGAGTATCACTTTACAACAATCGTTCCGAATCTTGGTGTTGTTGAAACTGGTGATAACCGCAGCTTCGTTATGGCTGACCTTCCTGGACTAATTGAAGGTGCACATGCCGGCGTCGGACTTGGACACCAATTCTTACGTCATATTGAGCGTACACGTGTAATCGTGCACGTTATCGATATGTCTGGTTTAGAAGGCCGTGAGCCATATGAAGATTATGTAACAATCAATAGTGAACTAAAAGAATACAATATGCGTTTAACTGAGCGTCCACAAGTTGTTGTTGCAAACAAAATGGATATGCCAGGTGCAGAAGAAAACTTACAAGCATTTAAAGAAAAATTGGGAGACGAAGTGAAAATTTTCCCAATCTCAGCTGTAACGAAACAAGGTGTACGTGACTTACTATTTGAAGTAGCGAACTTATTAGAAACAACACCAGAATTCCCAATGTACGATGATGTAGAAGAATCTGAAGCAAGTGTAATGTACAAATTTGAATCTGAATCTAATTTTGAAATTACACGCGAAAGTGATGGCACATTTGTTATTTCTGGTTATGATATTGAGAAAACATTCAAAATGACAGACTTCTCACGTGATGAATCTGTACGCCGATTTGCTCGTCAAATGCGTGGAATGGGTATTGATGAAGCCCTTCGTGCACGTGGTGCAGTAGACGGAGATATTGTAAAAATTCTTGAATATCAATTTGAATTTATCGATTAAGACTGCCGAAATATGGCAGTTTTTTTTTATTGTAAATGTCTGATTCATATAGGAAAAAATACCCACTAATTAAATTTTCAATTTATAATAGAACAAGGAGTGGCTTTGGAAGAATTTTTTATGGGGAGAAAACGAACATGTATAAAATATTAATTGTAGAAGACGATGAAAAAATAGCGGGAATATTAGAGGAGCATTTAGAAAGGTATGGCTATCAATCATTTAGAGCAAGTGATTTACGTCATATAAAAGATGAGTTCGTGAAAATAAATCCTCATCTCGTATTACTGGATATTAATTTACCATATTTTGATGGTTTTTATTGGTGTCGTCAAATTCGTACTGTATCGAATGCGCCGATTATTTTTGTTTCTGCAAGAACAGGGGAAATGGATCAAGTAATGGCGATCGAGAATGGCGGAGATGATTACATTACGAAGCCATTCCATTTAGATATTGTAATGGCTAAGGTGAAAAGTGCACTTCGCCGTGGCTATGGTGAGTATGCCTCTGTTGCTGAGAGTGATTGTTTAGGTGTAAATGGACTGTTGTTATTTCCGTCCCAGCACATTGTTGAGTGGCAGGGGCAACAAACGGAGCTGACAAAAAATGAATTTTACTTATTAGAATGTTTAATGAAACAAGCAAATCAATATGTAACGCGTGAAGAACTGTTAGAAGCCCTGTGGGACGAGGTAGCTTTTGTTGATGATAATACATTAACCGTAAATGTAAAACGCGTAAGGAAGAAACTAGAGGAGCTAGGCATTCAAAATGCGATTGTAACGAAACGCGGATATGGTTATGCGCTTCTTACAGAGTGGGGCGAAGGGCATGAAGGTTAAAAATTACCTCATGGACCGTTTTTCTTTACTTCTTTCTTATATTATTAGCCTTTGTTTATTTGGGCTCGTTTTGCAGTTGCAAAGTCTTTTAGAAAAAAGATCCATTGATTGGAGTACGTGGTTATATGGGCTTTTATTAGGGACAGTTGTATTTACTGTATACCTCATTTACGATTATCGAAAACGAAGTGTATTTTTAAAAAGAATCGAAAAATATGTTGCTAGCGGAAATACATTACACGACTCTTTACTTATTGATACTTCTTATACGTCAGAGCAAGAGATGGTTGTTGAATCGTTTACGCTATTAAGACAGCAATATATGAATGAAGTTCATAAACAACATGCGAAAGAACAACAGCAAATGATATTTATGAACCAATGGATTCATCAAATGAAAACACCAGTATCGGTTATAGAATTGCTATTGCAAAAGTTTGGTAAAGAGCATCGTGAAGCAAGAGCAACAGTTGAAAGTATTCGTGAAGAAAATAATCGTATACTAAATGGTTTAGATTTAGCGTTACATATGGCAAGGTTAGAGCAATTTGCGAAAGATTATAAAGTAGAAGTAGTAAATGTGATAGATATCATCAGGGGTATTATTAATGAAAATCGAAAATCTTTCATTCAATCGTCGGTATTTCCGAAAGTAATGTTTGATGAAGATACTTGTATGGTTGCATCTGATAGAAAATGGCTAAGTATTGCTATAGGGCAAATTGTTGTAAATGCAATTAAGTATACGAAAATTTCAGAAGCAGAGAAAAAGGAAATTCAATTTCAAATTGAAGAGAAAGATCAAAAGGTGTTACTACATATTAAGGACAATGGAATTGGTATTCCAGAGCAAGATGTAAAACGTATATTTGATCCATTCTTTACGGGAATAAATGGCCGTAAAACGAGAGAAGCGACTGGAATGGGTTTATATATTACGAAGGAAATTTGCGATAATTTACATCATGGAATGTATGTGCAATCGGCTGAAGGGGAAGGGACAACATTCACGTTCCAATTTGCAAAAGATGAAGAATATCATACATTAATGAGAAAAATGACAAAACTGTAAGATAACAAAACGTTTTGTAAGGGAAATCACTCGTTTCTTTTTCTTATTTTTCTTATAGTAAGTGTAAGAAGAAAACACATAGGGGGACTAGAAATGAGTGTTCTTGAAGTAAAAGGATTAACAAAAGTGTACCAATCAAAAGGTTCAGTAGCGACGACTGCTTTAAACGATATAAATTTTAAAATAGAAGAAGGCGAATTTGTAGGAATTATGGGGCCTTCAGGGAGCGGGAAAACAACGCTTTTAAACTTATTAGCAACAATTGATAAGCAAACTTCAGGTCATGTGCTTGTAAATGGTGAAGAAATTAATCAAATGCGTGCTGCAAAATTAGCGGAGTTTCGTCGTACACATTTAGGATTCATCTTCCAGGATTTTAACTTACTTGATACGTTATCGATTAAAGAAAATATCATTTTACCACTTGTAATGGCGAAGAAATCTGTAAATGAAATCGATGCGAAAGTGCTTGAGATTGCAAAGTTTTTAAACATCGAAGAAATTTTAAATAAAAAAGTATATGAAGTGTCAGGCGGACAACAACAACGTGCAGCAGCAGCGAGAGCGATCATTCATGAACCTACGCTAATTTTAGCGGATGAGCCAACTGGAAACTTAGATTCGAAGTCAGCAAAATCATTAATGAGTGCATTGCAAGATTTACATGAACAAAAGAAAGTGACAATTGCAATGGTAACGCATGATCCAGTAGCAGCGAGTTATTGCGAACGTATTCTTTTCATTCGCGACGGAGAAATTTTCTCAGAAATACATAAAGGAAGAACGAAACAAGCCTTTTTCCAAGAAATTCTGGACGTACTTGCGATGCTAGGAGGAGAATATCATGAACTTTCGCCAGCTCGCGCTTAATAACGTAAAAGGAAATTGGCGTAATTATAAAGCTTTCCTTATTAGTAGCTGTTTATCGATTGTCGTATTTTTCATGTATGCTTCCTTTATTTATCATCCAGATGTCGTAAGTGGTAATATTAGTATGAGAGAGATGATTTCAAAAGGGCTAGAATCGATGAATTATATTGTAGTCATCTTCTCAGCACTCTTTATTTTATATGCAAATTCAACATTTTTACGAGCAAGAAAAAAAGAGTTTGGTCTATTAACATTAATAGGTGGAACAAAATCTCAACTTGGCCGAATGATTATATTAGAACAGCTTATGTTAGGTAGTATTGCAATTGTAGTAGGTATTGGGCTTGGTATGCTTTGTTCGAAATTATTTTTCCAAGCATTAAGCGTAATATTGAAAATAGATAAAACACTTCCACTCGTATGGAATAGTAAAGCAATTCTTATTACAGCAGGTGTATACTTTATTCTATTTTTAATCCTATCATTGTTTAGTGTTTGGACAGTAGGACGCTTGCAAATTATTGATTTATTAAGAGAAGCAAGAAAACAAAAAGTAGAACCTTTTGCATTTACATCGTTATGTGTAGTTGGTATAGGATGTATTATTGTTGCATATGTACTTAGCTTCCAAGTGACATTTATGAATTTTATCATTCTGTTTTTACCGATTGTAGGGCTGACGATAGGCGGAACTTATTTACTGTTTACACAAGGTAGTACAGTCGTATTAAAAGCATTGCAAAAAAGAAAAAAATCTTTTTATACATACCCAAATATGTTCGTACTTAGCAATCTTATTTATAAAATGAAAGATAACGCTCGTTTTCTATTTGTAATTTCTATTATTACGGCGGTTGTATCTTCAGCAGTTGGTACACTGTACGTATTTTTTGAGGATATGAGTTATAAGGCAGCAACTAGTACCCCGCATGCTATTTCGTATGAGGAAAAGGGAATAAATACGCATAATGTCATAAAAGAAGGAAAAGCAAAAGAATTAATAAAAAAACACGGATTTGAAGATGCGCGAGAAGTAACGTACGTAAAACTTCCTGGAAGTCAAAAAATCACGATGTTTAACGGTGAACATGAAGTGCCAATGGCGATTGTTTCAGAAAAAGAATATAACGCTGAAGTACGTAAACAAAAGAGAGAGCAAGTTAGAGAAGTTCATAATGCACCAGGTAGTGCAACGATGGTCATAATGGATATAGCGAACGACATGATGAAGATAGATCGTTCAAAACCGTATGAATTTAAAATGAACGGCCAAACGCAGTCTGTTCAATTAAATGAGCCAACTCCATTTTCTGTTTTTAATGATAGTGAATATCTCATTGTGAATGATCAAGATTTTGAGAAATACGCAAAGCTTGTACCAAATGAAGAAAAGACGAAATATTACGGTTATTATATAGAAGACTGGAAAAGTACGGAAGACCTTGTGTTAGATTTGAAAAATGAAATTGCACCAGATAAGCAAATGGAACTAAACAACTCAGTGCTTGCTTATAAAGATATAAGGGAATCAGGAGCAATTACGATGTTTATCGGTTTCTTCGTAGCTGTGCTGTTCTTTTTCTTCGCTTGTAGTATGACATACTTTAAATGGTTTAACGATAAAGAACAAGATCGTATTCAATTTAAATCGTTAAAGAGAATCGGTATGACAGATAAAGAAATTCGCAAAATTGCAATTCGACAAATGGGCGTTATCTTCTTTATCCCAATTTTAATCGGTGCAATTCATAGTGGATTTGCTCTTCATACGTTAGGGAAAATGCTTTATATCGATTTGTGGAAATCAGGAGCGATTGTAATTGGGGCATACGTTGTAGCTTCTGCGATTTACTTTATAATCGCGCAAAGAGGATATTTGAAACATGTGCAAAGCTAGAGAAATCTCTAGCTTTTTGCCTATGTAGTAAGTTATAGGGGGACGATAGATGAACATTCGGCAACTAGCGCTGCAAAATATAAAAGGAAATTGGCGTAATTATAAAGTGTTTTTCTTAAGTAGTTGCTTTGCAATATTCGCGTCTTTTGCATACATGTCTGTCATTGTACATCCGTATATGCAGGAGACGATGTGGTATCAAAACGTACGCTGGGGACTTATTATATGTAATATTATAATCATTTCTTTTTTCGTCATATTTATTTTGTACTCTACTTCTATTTTCATAGAAGCGCGTAAGAAAGAATTAGGGTTATATATGTTAATGGGAGCAACGAAGTCTAACGTAATAGGAGTAATTATGACCGAGCAAATATTGATCGGGGTATTTGCTAATATTTTCGGTATTGGGCTTGGTATGATCTTTTTAAAGCTCTTCCTCATGGTGTTTAGTATGTTACTGGGGCTTCCGAAAGAACTCCCTGTCATATTTGACGTGAGAGCGATTGGGGTAACGTTTATTACATACATGGTTGTTTTTATTCTGTTATCTTTTATAAGTGCTTTACGTATATGGAATATAAAAATCATTCGGCTATTAAAAGAATTTCGCAAGGATAGAAAAGAGAAGAAAACATCAATGCGGCTTTGTATATTCGGATTTATTTGCTTAGGTATAGGATATGCGTTAGCGTTACAAGCGACTATACCAACGATAGCATTCTATTTTTTTCCTGTGTCTATACTTGTCTTTTTCGGAACGTATTTTTCTTTTATACACGGCACTGCTCAAATATTAGAAATAATAAAACGAAATAAAAAGATTATGTATACATATCCGTATTTATTTATAGTGAATCAATTGTCACATCGCATGAAGGAAAATGGTCGTTTTTTCTTTCTAATGTCGATGGCAACGACATTTGTAGTTACGGCAACAGGTACGGTGTTCTTATATTTTTCTGGTATGCAAGATATGTGGCGGAGCGGGGGCGTACACTCATTTTCTTACATAGAAAAGGGTACTTCTTCTCATGAAGTCTTTGCGGAAGGCACGGTTGAACAATTATTGCACCAATATGGATATAATGACTTTCAATCTATGAGTTTTGTTGGAGTGTATGCATCTTTTCAGTCCAATAAGGGAGAAATAGAAGTAGCGCCGCTCATTAAAGAAAGTGAATACAATCAAGAGGCAAGAAAACAAAAACAGAAAACGTATCATCCTAAAAAAGGAACAGTTACACTCGTTTATTATAATAAATACAATAATTCGAATGTATATAATCAAAAAGAGATTCAATTGCAAGTAATGAATCAACCATATCAATTCGTATTTAACGGTCAGAAAGAAGGGGTTCAATTTAACCATCATCCTTCGCACATTAATGGTCTGTTCTTCGTCATGAATGATGAAGACTTTGACAGTATAGCAAATAAGGTTCCTGATTCTGAAAAAATGATATATAGAGGCTATACATTACCAAATATCGAAAATACGAAAGAATTAAATGAAGATTTACGGAAACATATGAAAAAAGATAAAGATAATGCATTTCGAAGTAATATGGAGTTATATGTGAATATGAAATCGTTCGGTGATATTACTCTATTTATAGGTTCATTCATTAGTATATTATTTTTCCTTACATCATGTAGCATTGTATACTTTAAATGGTTTCATAATATTTCATCGGATCGAAAGCAGTACGGGGCGCTTTCTAAGCTTGGCATCACGAAGGAAGAAGTGTGGAAAATTTCTCGTTGGCAATTGTGTATGCTATTTTTTGCGCCAATTCTAGTTGGGAGTATGCATAGTGCAGTTGCATTATATACGTTTCATAATACGATCTTTATGGATGGTTCATTACGAAAAGTAGGCTTGTTTATTCTGTATTATATCGCTGCATGCATCATTTATTTCTTTTTCGCTCAAAGAGAATATAGGAAACATTTAGACTAGCAAATGCTAGTCTTTTTTTAATATTCGAAATTTACATGGAAGAATATAAAAAAGTATGGTATAACAGTAAGAAAATGAAAAAGAGGGGAAAAGACGATGATTCGAGTAGGATATTTAGGACCAGAAGCAACATTTACAAATATGGCGGTGAGTCGTTTTTTTCCGGAAGCAGAGCATGTGCCGTATCGAACGATTCCAGATTGTATTGATGCAGCTGCAAATGGAAATGTAGATTATGCAGTGGTACCACTAGAAAATGCGATAGAAGGTTCAGTGAATATAACGGTTGATTACCTCGTACATGAGCAACCACTTTCTATTGTAGGAGAAATTACAGTACCAATTCAGCAGCATTTACTTGTACATCCGCAGTATGCAGAAGTTTGGGAAGAAGTATATGCAGTGCACTCTCATCCACACGCTATTGCACAATGTCATAAGTTTTTAAATGAAGAATTAAAAGGGGTAACCGTCCGAGATATGACATCAACAAGTGCAGCTGCGCAATATGTGAAAGAACATTCTGAAGAAAAAATAGCTGCCATTGCAAATGAAGCGGCCGCAGAAAAATACGGTTTAACAATTGTAAGGCGTGATATTCATACGCACAAAAACAATCATACACGCTTCCTAGTGCTCCATAAGAAAAAGAAAGCCATACTCCCAAATAACGGAGAAAACCGCGGAGAGAAAACGACGCTTATGATAACGTTACCTGCTGATTATGCAGGGGCACTATATCAAGTGTTATCAGCTTTCGCATGGAGAAAATTAAATCTATCAAAAATCGAATCTCGTCCGATGAAAACAGGACTAGGAAATTACTTTTTCTTAATTGATGTCGATAAAGCATACGATGATGTATTATTGCCAGGCGTAACGATGGAACTTGAAGCGCTCGGTTTTTCTGTTACTGTGCTGGGGAGTTATTGTTCTTATTGGTTGTAAGAGAGGGGGATGAACTGTCGACATTTCCCTTCTAATTGCTGGTATAATTTCATCGGATAATACATTTTGTGATAGATAAATAGAATCCCACCTATAAATGGTGGGATTCTATTTATTTTAACTTCGCAAGACGATCCTCTAACTGACCACGCCAAATATCGGCTAGTTCTGGAACAGCAAGAATCTTTTCGATGCCATCTTTATCTTTTCTATTATGAAAATAAATTTCGTTAGAGAACAAGACAGAAACATTGCGCGGTTGACGTTCTAGTAATGTAATTTTAGAATCTTTACGTACAGTACCTTCTTGAAGAACACGGCATAGGTAACCAGTAAATCCAGTTGCTACAATGCGCGGCAGTATGCCAGGAATACCAAGGCGTTTTGAAATTGTGCTACAAGGTACTCTCGCTTGTGTCACTTGAATGATTGCTTCACCTAGTTGATATGTATCTCCGATGCAAACATCACGCTCTAACATATTTGTTACGGTAATGTTTTCGCCAAATGTGGAAGCTGGAAGCGTAGTTTGAAATTCTTCTTCCCATAGTGCGTAATGTTCGTGTGGGTACACACAAACTGCGCGGTCAGGTCCCCCGTGGTGTTTTAAATCCGCTACATCATCACCACGAAATCCATCTTTTGAGAGAAAAGCTTCTTCTGCAAGTTCTTTACATATACTAGTAATCATTTCTTTATCTTCGCTATATTTCATTTGTTTTGGTTTGCCAATGCTAAAGTGAACGAGTTCAATTCCCATGTTTGATCCCCTTTACAATTGATTACAATATTATATCACTAAAAAAGCACAGAGAATGATAAAAACTCTGTGCTTTACATGAATTAATAAACGAGAAATCCTGCTTTATCTAGTGCCTCGCAAGCAGCGTCTAATTTCTCTTTCGAATCTGCCTCAATTGTATGTAAGTGAATACCATCTGTTAGTTGCGAAAGATAGGAAGCATTCGTGTTTTCAATTTTTTGTAAATATTGCTCTACATCAAAGCGATTACTTACCATGATGGACGCTGTTAAGTCACCGTATACAGGATGCTCAACTTTTACATCTTTAATCGTAACGCCGTGGTCAACAAGCATTGTAAGTTCTTGACGTACTTCCGCTGGTTTATGTTGGCATACAATTACGCGTTCGAAAGCTTGTTGTTTCTCTTGTGGTTTTAAATATAAATACCCTTGAGCAGTCGCAATAATTGGTTCGTTTCGTGCTTTAAGCAAGGAAATATCTTGCACGATAACTTGTCTACTTACATTTGTCTTTTTCGATAGTTCATTCCCAGATAACGGTTCGTTTGCAGCGAGAAGCCACTGAAGGATAAGTTGTCGTCTTTCTTCACCTAAAATCTTTTTTTGTTCATTTTGTTTCATTATGATTTAACACCTCTATAAAATTGATTTCCAATTGTGTGTAGTGCATGAATAGTAGTATCAATTTGATCTTTCGTTGTTTGTTGTCCGAAAGAGAAGCGAACATATTGTTTTGCCTCTTCATACGTTTTTCCAATTGCAAGCATTGTTTTCGAAGGTTCTTGTTTACCGACTTGGCAAGCACTTCCAGTGGAGATGGCAATACCATGGCGATTACATTCTAGCATTGTATATTGACCTTCTATTCCTTTTATTGTAACCCCAACAATATGTGGTAAACAAGAAGTAGAATGACCTTCTACTTGAATTTCTAGAGGAAGCGCTTGTAAATGTCTTAAAAAGTAGGATCGTAACTCTTTAAAACGTAAGCTCTCTTCTTGTTGATTTTTTAATATATTCTCAGCAGCTGTTAAAAAAGATGCGATGCCAGGAACGTTTACTGTACCTGGGCGAAATCCTTTTTCATGAGAAGTTCCTGGAAATATTTGTGCCCAGCGAACTTGGGGATTTATATAGCAAGCGCCAACACCCTTTGGTCCGTATATTTTATGTGCTGAAACAGAGAGACTATCAATTCCCATCTCAAAAACATTGATAGGAAGTTTACCAAATGTTTGTACACAATCTGAATGAAATAAAACGTTATATTTTTTTAAAAGTGCCCCGATCTCTGTGATGTTTTGAACGGTTCCGATTTCAGAGTTTCCATGCTGTATGCTTGCTAGAACAGTATTTTCTGTAATAGCTGTTTCTAAATCTTCTAAATGAATTAGCCCGTCTTCATCAACAGGTATTTCAGTAATGGTATACCCTTCTGATTGTAAGGATTGAAAATAACTTCGAATGGATGCGTGTTCCATAGGTGTCGTAATAATGTGCTTCTTATTTCGAGCATTGAGAAGGGATTGAATCGCAAGGTAGTTGGATTCCGAGCCACCGCTTGTGAAGAATGCCCCTTGTTCCTTTCCGCCAATCATTTCAGCAAATGTTTTTCGGCAAACTTGTAATAAAGAAGAGGCTGTTCCTCCAATATCATGTAAACTTTGTTCATTTCCGAAGTATTGCGATGCTGCTTTCATATATGTGTGTAATGCTTCTTCACTCATAGGTGTAGTAGCTGCATAGTCAAGATATATCATCATGTAAGTTCCTCTCCCTAGTAAGAGTTACATTTCTTGTATTTTTTAAATGGTAGTGAAAATAAGAATTATAAAAAAACTCTTGTCATTATTTTAAAACTATGTAAATATAGGTGTCAAGACAGTTGAAAAGTGTAAAGTAGGAGGCAACAATTATGCCAAGTGCAGATGTCTTAATTATTGGAAGTGGCGTTGCGGCACTTCGTGTTGCGAAAGAGATTTGTCACGAAAAGAATGTGATTATTATCACAAAGGAAACAAATCGTAATAATAATACATATTTAGCGCAAGGTGGAATTGCCGCAGCAGTTGCTACATATGACAATCCAAATGATCATTTTGAAGATACGTTAGTAGCAGGATGTCATTATAACAATGAAGATGTGGTCCGTTATTTAGTCGAGGAAGGACCGAAAGAAATGAATAATCTCATTGAAAATGGAATGAAATTTGATGGAGATGAAACGGGTCCTCATCTTGGAAAAGAAGGCGCACATCGAAAGCGTCGTATTTTACATGCAGGTGGCGATGCAACAGGAAAGAATTTATTAGAGCATTTCATTCAAGAAGTAGCTCCGCACGTTACGGTAGTGGAACAGGAAATGGTGCTCGATTTTATTATAGAAAATGATAAATGTGTTGGAGTTTTAACAAGAACTAGTGAAGGGAAGTTGAAGCGTTACGTTGCAGATTATACGGTGTTAGCAACAGGTGGGATTGGCGGTTTATACGCCTTTACTTCTAACGATAAGACAATTACGGGTGATGGACTTGCGATGGTGTACCGCGCAGGCGGGGAGCTCGTAGATTTAGAGTTTGTACAGTTTCATCCAACAATGTTATACGCGAACGGGCGATGCTGCGGCCTCGTCTCTGAAGCTGTCCGTGGTGAAGGAGCTGTCCTTATGAATGGAAAAGGGCAGCGTTTTATGATGAATATACACCCTGATCACGATCTCGCACCACGTGATGTAGTAGCAAGAGCGATTCATGAGCAGCTTTTGGCGGGTGAACAAGTGTATGTAAATATCGAGTCTATTCAAAATTTCGAAGGACGTTTTCCGACTGTATCATCATTGTGTGAAAAGAATGGTGTCGATATAAATGAAAAACGCATTCCAGTCGTACCCGGTGCTCATTTTCATATGGGCGGCGTGAAAACGAACTGTGATGGGGAGACGTCCATTCCAAATTTATATGCGGTCGGTGAAGTAGCTTGTAATGGTGTTCATGGAGCAAATAGATTAGCAAGTAATTCATTATTAGAAGGTCTTGTGTTTGGAAAAAGAATAGGAAAACATATTTTAACGAAAGCGACAAAAGAAAGCTGGAACAACGTGGCTGGGAAGGAAAAGAAGTTTATCGTTCTGAATCATTTGCCGGCGAAAGAAGAAATACAAGAATGCATGATGAAATATGTTGGGATTGTGCGAACAGAGAAAAGTTTATCTTATGCAAAGAGATGGCTTAGTAAGTACGGTGTTCGAAATATGATATTACAACATGATGCTCTTACAAATGAAGAGATAACGCTTATTAATATGTTAACAGCCTGTGAGCTTATAGTCGTGTCAGCTTTGCAAAGAGAAGAAAGTATTGGTGGCCATTATCGAAGTGACTATCCAGATAGAAATAGCGTAAAAAAAGAGATCGTTCGAGTGAAAAGAAAACTACAACTTGTGTGATGAAGGGAAGAGGGGCTCTATGAACACGATAAAAGTGAAAGAAGCATTAAATCGATTTTTTCTAGAAGATATAGGAGAAAGAGATGTAACATCTCAGCTTATTTTTCCAGACAATTTACTTTCAAAAGGAACGTTTCTTGCGAAGGATACAGGTGTCTTTGCGGGGCGTTTAGTAATTGAAGAAGGATTTAAATTAATTGATGAAAGAATTGAAGTGGAGCTTCATAAAAAAGATGGAGATCTTGTAGAAAAGGGCGAAATAATAGCAACTGCGCAAGGACCAATTGCTTCGTTATTGACGGCAGAGCGCGTTATATTAAACGTTATCCAGCGTATGAGCGGGATAGCTACGATGACACATAAAGCTGTTCTTGCTTTAGCTAGCGGCCATACACGTATTTGCGATACGCGAAAAACGATGCCAGGGCTACGCATGTTTGATAAGTATGCAGTCGTGTGCGGAGGCGGATTTAATCACCGTTTCGGTTTATATGACGGTGTCATGATTAAAGACAATCATATTGCTTTTGCTGGTTCTATTACGAAAGCTGTTACATCGGTGAAAGAAAAATTAGGACATATGGTGAAAGTAGAAGTGGAAACAGAAACGGAGGAGCAAGTGAGAGAGGCTGTAGCTGCTGGTGCAGATATTATTATGTTTGATAACCGTACGCCAGATGAGATCCGGGAGTTTTCAAAGATTGTACCAAGTGCCATCGTTACGGAAGCATCAGGAGGCATTACAATTGAAGATTTATCGAAATATGGAAAAACAGGGGTCGATTATATTTCACTTGGAGCGTTAACACATTCAGTGAAAGCACTTGATATTAGTTTCAATATTGAGGCGTAAGGAAAGTGGCTTAGAGGGGGAGAAAGGAATATGAGTATTTTAGAAAAAGTGCAACCGATTGAAACGATGTTACCAGAGCGTTATTACACGATGACAACAGAAGAAATGGAAAAGCGTGTTCGTGAAATTAAAGTGAAAATGGGGAAAACACTATTTATTCCAGGACATCATTACCAAAAAGATGAAGTGGTACAATTTTCTGATGCAGCAGGAGATTCACTTCAGC
Source organism: Bacillus cereus group sp. N6 (assembly GCF_016483705.1). Lineage (NCBI taxonomy): Bacteria > Bacillati > Bacillota > Bacilli > Caryophanales > Bacillaceae > Bacillus > Bacillus cereus group sp. N6. The sequence continues at coordinate 27,503 of NZ_JAEHBI010000028.1, read as the reverse complement.
TTGCACAAGTTGCAGCGAGCAATAAAGAAGCGAAATATATTGTATTTTGCGGTGTACACTTTATGGCAGAAACAGCAGATATGTTAACGACAGATGATCAAATCGTTATTTTGCCAGATATGCGTGCAGGTTGTTCGATGGCAGATATGGCAGATATTGAACAAACAGAAAGGGCATGGAAAGAGCTCGCAAAATTATTTGGAGATACGATGATTCCGTTAACATATGTTAACTCTACAGCTGCAATTAAAGCGTTTTGTGGTCGTAATGGCGGAGCAACAGTAACTTCTTCTAATGCAAAACAAATGGTGTCTTGGGCGTTTACACAAAAAGAGCGTCTTGTCTTTTTACCGGATCAACATTTAGGAAGAAATACAGCTTACGATTTAGGTATCCCATTAGATAAAATGGCAGTATGGGACCCACATACAGATTCATTAGAGTACGATGGAGATATAGAAGAAATTCAAGTGATTTTATGGAAAGGGCATTGTTCGGTTCATCAAAACTTTACAGTGAAAAACATTGAGAACGTACGGAAAAATCATCCGGATATGAATATTATTGTACATCCAGAATGTTGCTATGAGGTCGTTGATGCTTCGGATTACGCAGGATCAACGAAATATATTATTGATATGATTGAAGCAGCGCCACCTGGAAGTAAATGGGCAATTGGTACAGAGATGAATTTAGTGAACCGAATTATTCAGCAACATCCAGATAAAGAGATTGTTTCACTTAATCCATTTATGTGTCCGTGTTTAACGATGAATCGAATTGATCTGCCGCACTTATTATGGGTGCTTGAAACGGTAGAAAGAGGAGAAGAAATTAACGTTATTAGCGTAGATAAACAAGTGACTGAAGAAGCGGTTCTTGCATTAAATCGTATGTTAGAGCGTGTGTAAAGCAACGGTATTTCTGTTGCTTTTTTTCATGCATATAATCATAACAAGAACAAAATGGGCATACATTGTTTTGAAGAAATCATTGTGATTTTCTTATGCTTATTCCACTTCTAATCATATTGAAAATCGAAGAAGTGATACAAGTGAAAAGAAGTTAGCGTTATTTAGAAAGGGTTACTTCATGAGATTTGTTACTTATAGATAAGTTATACAGGAGGGGGAAAATTTGAAAATTCATATCGTGCAAAAAGGGGATACCCTTTGGAAAATTGCGAAAAAGTACGGAGTAGATTTTGATACGTTGAAAAATACAAATACACAACTTAGTAATCCAGATTTAATCATGCCAGGTATGAAAATTAAAGTACCATCAAACAGCGTTCACGTGAAACAACATGCTGGAGCAGGTTCATCACCTCCAAAACAATACGTAAAAGAAGTGCAACAAAAAGAATTTGCAGCAACGCCAACTCCGCTTGGAATAGAGGATGAGGAAGAAGTTACGTATCAATCAGCGCCGATTACACAGCAACCTGCTATGCAACAAACACAAAAAGAAGTGCAAGTAAAACCACAGAAGGAAATGCAAGTGAAACCACAAAAAGAGGTACAGGTAAAACCACAGAAGGAAATGCAAGTGAAACCGCAAAAAGAAGTGCAGGTAAAGCCACAAAAAGAGGTGCAAAAAGAAAAGCCAATTCAAATAGAAAAACCAGTTGAAAAACCGTCTGTTATTCAAAAACCAACTGTTATAGAAAAACAAAAACCAGCAGAAAAAGAAAACACAAAGTTTTCGGTAAATGTATTACCACAGCCGCCGCAACCACCAATAAAAGCAAAAAAAGAATATAAAATTTCAGATGTAATTAAAAAAGGAAGTGAGTTAATTGCTCCTCAAATTACTAAAATGAAACCTAATAACATCATTTCTCCGCAAACGAAAAAAGATAATATCGTGTCACCGCAAGTAAAGAAAGAAAATGTAGGAAATATCGTGTCACCACAAGTAAAGAAAGAAAACATAGGAAATATCGTGTCACCGCAAGTAAAGAAAGAAAACATAGGAAATATCGTGTCACCACAAGTAAAGAAAGAAAATGTAGGGAATATCGTGTCACCGCAAGTGAAGAAAGAAAATGTAGGGAATATCGTGTCACCGCAAGTAAAGAAAGAAAATGTAGGAAATATCGTGTCACCGCAAGTGAAGAAAGAAAATGTAGGGAATATCGTGTCACCAAATGTAACGAAAGAGAATGTAGTTATTCCACAAGTAATACCGCCAAATATTCAAATGCCAAACATCATGCCAATGTTGGATAATAATCAACCACCAAATATAATGCCAATCATGGATAATAACCCAATACCAAACATCATGCCGATCATGGATAACAATCAAATGCCGAATATGATGCCGATAATGGATAATAATCAAATGTCGAATATGATGCCAATCATGGATAACAACCAAATGCCGAATATGGATAATAATCAAATGCCAAATATGATGCCAATCATGGATAATAATCAAATGCCGAATATGATGCCGATAATGGATAACAATCAAATGCCAAATATGATGCCGATAATGGATAACAATCAAATGCCAAATATGATGCCAATCATGGATAACAATCAAATGCCAAATATGATGCCAATCATGGATAACAATCAAATGCCAAACATGATGCCAATCATGGATAACAATCAAATGCCAAATATGATGCCAATCATGGATAACAATCAAATGCCGAATATGATGCCGATAATGGATAATAATCAACCACCGAATATGATGCCATATCAAATACCATACCAACAGCCTATGATGCCGCCAAATCCGTATTATCAACAACAAAATCCATATCAAATGCCATATCAGCAAGGGGCACCGTTTGGACCGCAATATACGTCTATGCCAAATCTAAATATGATGCCAATGGATAATAATATGCCACCGCTCGTGCAAGGAGAGGAAGATTGTGGATGCGGAGGAGAGAGTAGGCTATATAGTCCGCAACCTGGAGGACCACAATACGCGAATCCTTTATATTATCAACCAACTCAATCGGCATATGCGCCACAGCCAGGAACGATGTATTATCAACCAGATCCACCAAATGTATTTGGGGAGCCGGTTTCAGAAGAAGAGGACGAAGAGGAAGTTTAAAAAAGGCGGGATTATTCCCGCCTTTTTTGTATGTAGAGTCGTTCTGAAAATGGAAGATTTACATCAAATGTTAGAAAATCCCCAGTGAAATATTAACAGTGTAAAAACCTTCTCTGTTACTCATCATAAGAGGGAGCTTTTCAGAAGAGAAGTTCATTCTAACAGAGGGGGTTTTTGTATTGAATACGAAAGTAAAAGTGATTGCTGCTTCTTTGTTAGTTACCAGTGCATTAGCTGCATGTGGTACACCAAAAGATAACAATGCAATGGATGGACGTAACTACAACTATAAGCATACATCTTATAATGATACACACCAGTATCGTGATAATGTAGCGCGTAATGATCGCTATACAGATTATGTAACATATAGAAATGGTCGTAACGATACAGGATATAACAATTATTACCGCGATGTAAATTACAACGGACAAATTGCTAATCCGCATCCAACTCGTAATATTACAATGAACAATTCATACATTAACAATGATGGTAAAACAGCTGAAAGAATAACGAATCGTGTGAAACGTATGAATAACGTAGACCGCGTGTCTACAGTTGTATATGGAAACGATGTAGCGATTGCAGTAAAACCACGTAATACAGTGACAAATGAAACGGCGATGGCGAACGAAATTCGTCAAGCGGTTTCAAATGAAGTTGGAAACAGAAACGTATATGTTTCTGTAAGAAATGATATGTTTACTCGTGTCGATGCAATGAGTACACGCCTACGTAATGGTACAGTTACAAACGATTTTAATCGTGATATAGGGAATATGTTCCGAGACATTCGTTACGGTTTAACTGGTACTATGCGATAGCAAAACAAAAGAGGAAGGGGTAGCCCTTCCTCTTTATTCATCGTTGTCGTGTAAACGACGTTTTTTAATGAAATAACTAATGGAATAAGAAATTAAAAAGCATATAAAGAAAATACTACCTGTTAGAATAGCCTCAAAGAGAGGTCTTTCTGGACTGAAAATGATATAAATAATGGCTATAATAGTTCCTGCAATAAGAGAGCGTAAAATAATTTTGTAATAAGGAGTTAACTTTATATCCTTTTCGCCTTCTTCTACATCGATAGAAACGCTTAACTGTAAATAACTAAGTACGATACTTGTAAGGATAAATAATAACCATAATGGAGATTTCGTAGCTTGATCCATTCCTTCAGTGAATCCGATATATCCTAAAATGCCAATTATACCAAGCGATTGAAAAAGAAAGGCAATACGTATGTTTTTTAATGTTTTCAGAATGAGACGTTCATCCTTTATTTTTTTCACAATATCCATCTCCTGTTTATTATGATTTCGCTATTATATTAATTGTAACATATATATTGCATTTATCAATTTATAATTTACACGAAGTTCGTTTGAGTAAAAGAGGAAATAAAATATTTTTATAAATATGTTGCACTTATACTTTATTAATGTTATATTAGCAAAGCGATGAGCTAATTTACGTAAGACGAGAGATATGCTTAAGTGCTAAACACGCGAATGTGGTCGCCTGGTCTCTCGCCGTAAACGCATCAAGACGCCTGCTTTGCAGGCGTCTTTCATTTTATATAAAAACAAATGCTAATGCAGATAAAGATAAAACTTTATCTGCATTTTTTTATTTTCGAGAGAAATGTAATATGGTCATTTATATGGATAAAACCTCCATTTCCGGAAAAACTACTAATGAAAGTTTGATCTTGCCTAAAAGAGGTGAACGGAAATGAAATGGATACTGATTACGATGCAAGCTTTCGTTATGATGTTTTGTTTCGTTTATGAAACGAATGTGAAGGCGGAAGGGCCAGTACCAGAAGTAACAGAAAAAGAGCCTGAAGTTACAATTTTATTAGAGCGAATGTATGTTGATGGAGAAGTAAGTGAGGAAATCTTTACAGAAAAAGTAGCGGACTTAGAAAAGTTTTTACAGCAGTATAAAGAATGGCAGCTCGTTGATCGTGATGATGTACAAATTGTATTACAAAAGAAAGTTGATGATATTTCTCCGTTATTAAAGACGAGCGGTTATTTTGGTGTGTCAGAGGAAGGGATATTACAAATTTTCAAAGGTGTACCGAAAAGTGATAATGCGATTCATTCCTTCTTTCAAATTGATATGAAAAAGCTTGAGAGCTATGAGCGTGCGAAGTTGAAGCGTGGTATTCGTATTAAATCAAAAGAAGGTTTTGTGAAGACGATTGAAAAAATGAAGCAATACGCAGTGCAAAATAAGAAAAAAAGCAGCTCATGGTGAGCTGCTTTTTTTACTTGTTTTTATCTAAAATTTGTTTTGCGATTTCATCAATTAGCATATCTTTTCCGATTGGATTGAAAGCTTTCGTATTGAAGAGTTCATTTGATACTTCATATACGTGATTGTTTTTAACTGCTTTATTGTCTTTCCAAACGGCACTGTTTTTGTAGTCTTCGTAAACTTTATCAGCTTCGCCGCCAAAGTTTACAATAAACATTTGATCAGGTTGGAATGCAACAAGACCTTCTAACGATACTTGTGCCATCGTTTGTTTTAAATCTGTACCTTTTGTTGCTGGAAGTTTTAAGTCATTAAAGATGATGTCACCGTATCCGAAGCTACCGTATACACGGAAGTTTTGTGGTGTAACTGCGACGAACATAAAGTTCTCATCTTTTGTTTTTTCTTTAATTTTTTTAGATAAAGAGTCTGCTTTTTTATCGTAGTCTGCAATCCATTTGTCTGCTTTCTTTTCTTCGTCAAATAGTTTACCTACTTCTTTAAACTTACCGCGCCAGTCTTCTAAGTTTGTTTCTAAAACAACTGTTGGTGCAACCTTTTCTAATTGATCATAGATCTTCAATTGACGATTATTTAAAATAATTAAGTCTGGTTTTAATGCAGTAACAGCTTCTAGATCAACTTTAGGTGCCCAGTACCACCCTACTGCTTTTACTCCGTCTAATTTTTCTGTTAAATGATTTTGGATTTTATCTTTATATGTGTTTGCTGTACCAACAGGTTTGTGTCCAAGAAGTAATAATTCTTCTGTTGATCCAGACAGGTCAACAATTCTCTTTGGATTTACTGGAATTGTAGCCTCCCCTTTAGTGTGTTTTACAACTTTTGTTTTCAGTTGTTCTTTCGCTTTCGATTCTTCTTTTTGAGAAGAACAGCCAACGATAGAAAGAACAACTAGCATAATAGTAAATAAAATAAATAGCTTCTGTTTCATCCTGATGTAACCCCTTTAATTAATATTGATAATCATTATCGACTTCTGTATATTAAGGTGCTTCATACTTTCTGTCAATGGAAAATAACAGAAGTTTCAAATAGGGAACATTTGTTGGGGTAGTCTCGCTTTTCTATCATTAAATATGTTAAAATGGAATACATGATTTAAGAGGGAGAGATCGTATTTTGTTTGAATATGTTACAGGTTACGTGGAGTATGTAGGACCGGAATATGTCGTAATTGACCATAATGGAATTGGTTATCAAATTTTCACACCAAATCCGTATGTATTTCAAAGAAATAAGCAAGAAATCCGTGTCTATACATATCATTATGTGAGAGAAGATATTATGGCACTTTACGGGTTTAAAACACGTGAAGAGCGTTTATTATTTACAAAGTTGTTAGGTGTGTCTGGTATTGGACCAAAAGGCGCTCTTGCAATTTTAGCGTCTGGTCAAACAGGACAGGTCGTTCAAGCGATTGAACACGAAGACGAGAAGTTTTTAGTGAAGTTCCCGGGCGTCGGAAAGAAAACAGCACGCCAAATGATTTTAGATTTAAAAGGAAAACTAGCTGATGTCGTGCCAGATGCATTTGTTGATTTATTCTCAGACACAGAACGTTTTGATGAGAAGAAAGGTTCATCAGTTGAGCTTGATGAGGCGCTGGAAGCTCTGCGCGCACTTGGATACGCAGAACGAGAAGTTTCTCGCGTTGTACCAGAGTTATTAAAAGAATCATTAACGACGGATCAGTATATTAAAAAGGCACTTAGTCTTTTACTAAATGGTAAGAGGTGAGTATAATGGACGAACGTCTCCTTTCAGGGGAATCTGCATATGAAGATTCGGATTTAGAATATTCATTACGGCCACAGACGCTCCGTCAGTATATTGGCCAAGATAAAGCGAAACATAATTTAGAAGTGTTTATTGAAGCAGCGAAAATGCGTGAAGAAACGTTAGATCATGTGCTTCTATATGGACCACCAGGACTTGGTAAAACGACGCTTGCCAATATTATTGCCAATGAAATGTGCGTAAATGTTAGAACAACTTCAGGTCCAGCAATTGAAAGGCCGGGAGATTTAGCAGCTGTATTAACAGCACTTCAGCCGGGTGATGTATTATTTATTGATGAAATTCATCGTTTGCATAGGTCAATTGAAGAAGTGTTATATCCTGCGATGGAAGATTTTTGCCTTGATATCGTAATTGGAAAAGGGCCATCAGCACGGTCTGTACGTTTAGATTTACCGCCATTTACATTAGTTGGAGCAACGACCCGTGCGGGGGCATTATCAGCGCCGCTTCGTGACCGTTTCGGTGTACTTTCAAGATTAGAGTATTACACAGTAGATCAGCTTTCTGAGATTGTTGAACGTACAGCAGAAGTATTCGAAGTTGAAATTGATTCGTTAGCCGCACTAGAAATTGCAAGACGTGCTCGTGGTACACCTCGTATTGCGAATCGTTTATTACGACGTGTACGAGATTTCGCACAAGTTCGTGGTAACGGAACGGTTACGATGGAAATTACACAAATGGCGTTAGAACTACTGCAAGTAGATAAATTAGGTCTAGATCATATCGATCATAAATTACTGCTTGGTATTATTGAGAAATTCCGTGGTGGCCCAGTCGGGTTAGAAACGGTTTCGGCAACGATTGGAGAAGAATCTCATACGATTGAAGATGTATATGAGCCATATTTATTACAAATTGGCTTTTTACAACGAACGCCAAGAGGCCGAATCGTAACGCCGCTTGCATATGAGCATTTCGGAATGGAGATGCCAAAAGTATGACGGAGATGCCAAAGCTGCTTATTACAGCTGGTATTTTGCTCATTGTTGTTGGATTAGCTTGGAAGTTCATAGGAAGGCTTCCAGGCGATATTTTTGTGAAAAAAGGTAACGTTACCTTTTATTTTCCTATCATTACATGTATTGTGTTAAGTATTGTATTATCTTTTATTATGTATATAATAAATCGATTTAAATAAGAAATAGGTGGATATAGTTATGGATATTAATCTGTTTGATTTTCATTTACCAGAAGAACTTATTGCACAAATCCCATTAGAAGATCGTGAAACATCAAGATTAATGGTGTTAGATCGTGAAACAGGCGATATTGAGCATAAACATTTTACAGACATTCTTTCTTACTTACATGAGGGGGATTGCTTAGTTTTAAATGAAACGAAAGTTATGCCTGCTCGTTTGCACGGTGTGAAAGAAGATACAGGCGCGCACATTGAAGTACTTCTTCTAAAACAAGAAGAAGGCGATAAGTGGGAAACGCTTGTTAAGCCAGCGAAACGTGTAAAAGAAGGAACTGTTATCTCTTTTGGCGAAGGGAAATTAAAAGCAACTTGCATAGGAACTGCAGATCAAGGTGGACGTCATCTTGAATTTTCATATGACGGCATCTTCTATGAAATTTTAGATGAACTTGGGGAAATGCCACTTCCTCCATATATTAAAGAGACGCTAGAAGATCGCGATCGCTATCAAACAGTATATGCGAAAGAAATCGGTTCAGCAGCAGCGCCGACTGCGGGACTTCACTTTACAGAAGAGTTACTGGAGAAGTTAAAACAAAAAGGCGTCGGGTTAGCTTTCATTACACTTCACGTAGGACTTGGAACATTTAGACCAGTTTCTGCAGATACGATTGAAGAACACCATATGCACGCAGAATATTACCATATGTCTGAAGAGACAGCTGCGTTATTAAATCGTGTGAAAGAGAATGGTGGACGTATTATTACGGTAGGTACGACTTCAACTCGTACGTTAGAAACAATTGCGACAGATCATAACGGTAAGCTTTGTGCTGCTTCTGGATGGACAGACATTTTTATGTACCCAGGTTATGAATTTAAAGCAATTGATGGTTTAATTACAAACTTCCATTTACCGAAATCAACATTAATTATGCTTGTAAGTGCATTTGCAAATAGAGATAATGTACTTCATGCTTATAATGAAGCAGTAAAAGAAAAATATCGTTTCTTTAGCTTCGGTGATGCAATGTTCGTTGCATCTCACGCTAAAATGGGAAACAAATAAAAGGAGTAAATTATGACAGCAATTCGTTATGAATTTATTAAAACTTGTAAACAAACAGGTGCCCGTTTAGGACGTGTACATACGCCGCACGGTTCATTTGATACACCAACATTTATGCCAGTTGGTACACTTGCAACAGTTAAGACAATGTCACCAGAAGAATTAAAAGCAATGGATTCTGGCATTATTTTAAGTAATACGTATCATTTATGGCTACGCCCAGGTCACGAAATTATTCGTGAAGCAGGTGGTTTACATAAATTTATGAACTGGGATCGTGCGATCTTAACGGACTCTGGTGGTTTCCAAGTATTCAGTTTAAGTGACTTCCGTCGTATTGAAGAGGAAGGCGTTCACTTCCGTAACCACTTAAATGGAGATAAATTATTCTTATCACCAGAAAAAGCGATGGAAATTCAAAATGCATTAGGATCGGATATTATGATGGCATTTGATGAGTGTCCACCTTTCCCGGCTACTTTTGAATATATGAAGAAATCTGTAGAACGTACAAGCCGCTGGGCAGAACGTTGTTTAAAAGCGCATGAACGTCCACAAGATCAAGGTTTATTCGGTATTGTACAAGGCGGAGAGTTCGAAGAGCTTCGTCGTCAAAGTGCAAAAGACCTTGTTTCAATGGACTTCCCTGGTTACGCTGTAGGTGGTTTATCTGTAGGTGAACCGAAAGATATTATGAACCGTGTACTTGAGTTTACAACACCACTTCTTCCAGATAATAAGCCACGTTACTTAATGGGAGTAGGTTCTCCTGACTCGTTAATCGATGGTGCAATTCGTGGTATTGATATGTTTGACTGCGTACTTCCAACTCGTATCGCTCGAAATGGTACATGTATGACAAGTGAAGGCCGTCTAGTTGTAAAAAATGCGAAATTTGCAAGAGACTTCGGTCCGCTTGATCCAAATTGTGATTGCTATACATGTAAAAATTACTCTCGTGCGTACATTCGTCACTTAATGAAATGTGATGAAACGTTTGGAATTCGTTTAACGTCTTATCACAACCTTCATTTTCTGTTAAACTTAATGGAGCAGGTGAGACAAGCTATTCGTGAAGACCGTCTTGGCGATTTCCGCGAAGAATTCTTTGAACAGTATGGCTTTAATAAACCGAATGCTAAAAACTTCTAATACATAATTTAAAAGGAGGAACACAAGATGAATGCAGGTATGATGCAGATTGTTATGATCGTTGCGATGTTTGCGATTTTCTATTTCTTATTAATTCGCCCGCAACAAAAGCGTCAAAAAGCAGTTGCTCAAATGCAAAATGAGTTAGCAAAAGGTGATGCTATCGTAACAATCGGTGGTTTACACGGTACAATCGAATCAGTAGATGAGACGAAAATCGTTATTAAATCTGGTGGTTCACACTTAACTTTCGATCGTAATGCGATTCGTGAAGTTGTGAAAAACTAATGAGAAAGGCCCTGCATGAAATGTGCAGGGCTTTTTTTAGTTGTTTTGTTTTGACATATTTACCCCGAAAATACCACCGAGTGTACTCGCGCCCATTAATGCTAATTGATAAAGTAACTGGGAGTTCGATAAAGTTTGAGAGAAGCCTAAATAGTTAACTAGAAAAACAAGTATAGCGAATGTAAGACCTGTTGTGAAACCTACTAGCCAACCTTTCCCTTGTGCTTTTTTGCCGGCAGTAAATCCGGATATAAGCATAGATAAAAGAGCTAGTATAAAAATAGTAACGGCTAATGTCTCTTCAGTCATATCTGTAAACTTTAATAAAAGAGCCATAACCATGCTAATAATTGATGCAAAAATTAATAAGGTAATGATACCAAAGCCGATTGCGGTTGATAATTTTTTCGTTCCATCCATTTATACATTCCCCCTTTTTAATACAAGCATATTTTCTTTTTGCCCAAGTTAGACTAGTTTATTTTTTATAGGGGAGTCTATACGTAAAAAAGGAGATGTAGAAATGGAATGGGTATCAATCATTGGCCGGACGATGCTTTTGTATATCATCATATTAATTATTTTTCGTCTTATGGGTAAACGTGAAATTGGAGAGTTAAGTGTATTAGATTTAGTCGTATTCATTATGCTTGGGGAAATGGCTGTAGTCGCAATTGAAAATACCGATAAATCACTTTGGCACCAATTAGTTCCGATGACTTTTCTTATGTGTATACAGATTATTTTGTCAGTCATTTCATTAAAGTTTCAACGATTTCGGCATTTAATAGAAGGTGAGCCGGCTATTCTTGTAAATGCGGGGAAAATTGATGAAAAGAAGATGAGAAAGCAGCGTTATAATATAGATGATTTATTGATGCAATTAAGGGAGCAAGGAGTTGGAGATATCCGAGATGTAGAATACGCTATTTTAGAACCATCTGGGAAGTTATCTGTCTTTCAAAAACAAAAAGGTAAACAGGATACATTGCAGTTTACTCTTCCTCTTATTATTGATGGAGAAATTCAATTGAATCATTTACAAATGATTGAACATACAGACGAATGGCTCATTGGAAAATTAAAAAACTTAGGTTATAACGATATCACACAAATTTTATACTGCAGCTTTCAAAACGGACAATTTTTTGTTGATTTGAAAGAAAACTAGAGGCTTACTATATGAAATAGTAAGCCCGTTTACTTCAAAAATGAAAGTTTTCGAATGATTGGAAGTCGACTTAACTCTTCTTTTCGAATGAGTTTGAAAGTGAAGAGGAGGATAATATAAACGATTGTTGTTAAAGTGATTTCCCATAATGTTTGTACGCCGAGTGAATGAGAGAAAATTATATATTTATGAAGGTAAAAACCGAAAGCGCCTGCAATACCGATAGCAAGTCCGCCGAAAATGTAGTCTTTTGCGTAAATGGTAAATGTAATTTTCTTTAAAACAGTAGCGTAATGAAGGAATGTTACCGTCACTATATTTGCTGCAATTGCAAGGGCAACCCCCATCATTTGAAAATCTGGCCTTGAAGCTAGTACAAAAATAACGATTAATTTCACGATGGCGCCAATAAATGTATTCATCATTGCAGCTCTTGCTAAGTTTAAAGCTTGTAAAACAGAGGTAAGTGGACTTTGAAAGTAATGAAATAAAAAGCAAGGTGCAAGAAGCTGGATAAACGCTGTTGCACTATCCGATCCATACATAAGAGTTAAAATAGGAGAAGCGAATACGTATAATATAACGACTGACCACCCACCAGTAATTAATGAGATCCGCAGAGCTTGTTGGAGGCGGTGTTCCACTAATTTATGCTGTCTTTTAGCCATCGCTTCACTAATAGATGGAACGAGTGCTGTAGAAAGAGCGTATGTAATAAAGGCTGGCAGTGATAGAAGTGGGAATGCATAACCGTTTAATATACCGTATTGCTGGGTTGCGACAGAGGCAGCAACTCCGGCAATCGCTAAGCTTTGCATAACAACGATAGGTTCAAAAAAATATGAAACGGAACCGATTAAACGACTTCCTGTAGTTGGAAGGGCAATATCCATAAGAGAATAAAATGTACCCTTGCTCTCCTTTACAGTAGTGAAAAATCCAGAGCGTATAGATAAATGTTTTTCGCGCTGGAATAAAGTGAGTAAAAATAATAACGATGCAACTTCACCGAGAACGGCTGATAACATAGCGCCAGCTGCAGCATATTCTACACCGTAAGGTAAAAATAACTGAATGCATATAGCGATAATTGTAATGCGGACAACTTGTTCTATAACTTGAGCATAAGCGCTAGGTTTCATATTTTGTTTCCCTTGGAAATAACCGCGTAAAACAGAAGAAACAGCAATAACAGGAACGACAGGTAAAATGGCCATTAATGGATAGTACGTTCGTTCATCAGTTAATAATGTTTTTGCTAAAATAGGTGTGAGGAGCATAATTCCAATTGTTAAAATGATACTAATAACGGATGTAACAGCTAATGATACTGTTAATATTTTTTTAACTCTTTGTTTATCGTTCACAGCTTCCGCTTCTGCTACAAATTTTGCGATTGCGACAGGAAGGCCGATTTGTGTTAATGTAATTGCTAGAATGAATGTAGGAACGGCCATCATATAAAGGCCAACACCTTCTTCCCCTAAAATACGTGCCATTACAATCCGGTTAATAAATCCAAGGATTTTGGTAATAAATCCGGCTATTATTAAAATAAATGCGCCTTTTAAAAAGCTTTGTCTCGTCATGGTCTTCTCCTACCTTCTCAAAATCAGTGGAATGATTTACAATAATTTATATGCACGTATGAGACAAGAATGACAAGCATTTAAGAGAGTGAAGTATGAGAGTGCTCTTGAAAGTAGTTATTGCTGTCCATTAGAGCGGGATTAAAAGCGACTTTTCGTGCTGAAATAAGAAGGAGATGTTTATGTATGTTAGAAAAAGAGGCTTTGGTAGAATCATACCGCGGACAGTTACAAGTCGTTTTAGAAAGCAAAGTAGAAGAGTTTCACATGTTCGGTTATGACCGAGTAACAGATGATGATATTTGGAAGTTTCTTAAAGTGAAGAAGTGGAAAAAAATAAACGGTGATGTTAGATTATATGAATTAGTAAATGATGTATTAAGAGTAAGTACTAATGAATATATGAATTATTTAACTGTTGAAGCATATCAAGCGCCACTTTGGTCATTTGATGAATATGAAAATAAATAACCGACTGCAATTGGTTTGTTCTTCCTTTTGCAGTATAATGATAGGTATTGATAATGAGGAAATAATTATGTCTAAGATTATATATAAAGGGGGTAGTGAAGAGAAAAAATAAATAATGAAAGTGTAGGTATTGTGAAAAACTTACCGACACAGCTAGTGATGAACTAGCAAAATTATAGAAAGGAAGTCTACTAACTAGGCGTATGCACACGTGTAAAAGTAAATCGTAAGAGATTTATTTAAAGTGTTAGTAGCAGAAAGAGGGTACATATGGCAAAGCGTGGTACGAGAATTGCCGCCTTTTTCCTCATCGTTTTATTAATCGGTGGAGTAATTGGTGCGGCAGGAAAAGACATAGCAAAAGGAATTAGTCTAGGACTAGACCTTCGCGGTGGTTTTGAAATTCTATATGAAGTAAAACCAGCCAAAAAAGGTGATAAAATCGATCGAGACGTACTTGTAAGTACAGTAGGCGCTCTTGAAAATCGTGTCAATGTTCTCGGTGTAAGTGAGCCGAACATTCAAATCGAAGGGCAAGATCGAATTCGCGTACAGCTTGCTGGTGTACAAGATCAGCAAAAAGCACGTGAAATGTTATCAACACAAGCGAAATTAACATTCCGTGATGTAGATGACAACCTTCTTATGGACGGAACGGATTTAAAAGGCGGCGGAGCGAAGCAAACATTTGATGACCAAGGCCGTGCGAGCGTAGGTCTTACACTAAAGAGCGCTGAAAAATTCCGTGAAGTAACTGAAAAAATTTCAAAAATGCCACCACCAACGAATTTAATGGTAATTTGGCTTGATTTTGAAGAAGGAAAAGATTCGTACAAAGCAGAATCTGCAAAACCGAATCCAAAGTTCTTATCAGCAGCAACAGTAGACCAAGTATTTAACCAAGCTGAAGTATCTATCGTAGGTGGAAACTTCACAGTTGAAAGTGCGAAACAACTTTCATCTTTATTAAATGCAGGTGCACTTCCTGTTGATTTAAAAGAAATGTATTCAACATCTGTTGGAGCGAAGTTTGGTCAACAAGCGTTAGAGCAAACAATTTTCGCTAGTGCGATTGGTATCGCTCTTATTTTCTTATTTATGCTTGTATTCTACCGTTTACCAGGAATTGTAGCGGTTATTATGTTAGGTTTATACATTTTCGTTACATTACTTGTCTTTAACTGGATGCATGCAGTTCTTACGTTGCCAGGTATTGCGGCGTTAGTGCTCGGGGTAGGTATCGCAGTTGATGCGAATATTATTACGTACGAGAGACTGAAAGAAGAGCTGAAAATTGGTAAGTCAATGATGTCAGCATTTCGTGCGGGTAACCATCGTTCATTAGCAACAATTCTAGATGCGAACATTACGACACTTGCAGCAGCTGGTGTGTTATTTGTTTATGGTAATAGCTCTGTAAAAGGATTCGCAACAAGTTTAATCGTAAGTATTTTAGTTGGTTTCGTTACGAACGTATTCGGTACTCGTTTCTTACTAGGATTACTTGTAAAGAGCCGTTACTTCGATAAAAAACCAGCATACTTTGGTGTGAAACAAAAGGATATTATTCCATTAACAAAAGGTGTAGTACATCCACCGACAAGATTTGATCGTATTAACTTCGTAAATATCGGTCATAAATTCCTTGTTTTCTCGATTGTAGTTGTAATTGCAGGTGCAATTATTTTACCAATTTTCAAATTGAATCTTGGTATTGATTTTGCGAGTGGTACACGTATCGACTTGCAATCAAAACAATCAGTTACTGTATCAGATGTTCATAAAGATTTTAAAGAATTGAACATTGATGTGAAGGAAGAAAATATTGTACCTACTGGAGATGACAATAAAGGTTTCGCCGTTCGTACTTTAGGTGTTCTATCAAAAGATGAAATTGCGAAAACAAAAACATTCTTCCATGATAAATACGGTACAGATCCAAACGTAAGTACAGTTTCACCGACAATCGGTAAAGAGATTGCACGAAATGCATTTATCGCAGTATTAATTGCTTCTGCGGTTATCATTTTATACGTAAGTATTCGATTCCGATTTACGTACGCATTATCTGCAGTGCTTGCATTATTACATGATGCGTTCGTTATGATTGTTATATTTAGTATTTTCCAATTAGAGGTAGACTTAACGTTTATCGCTGCGGTATTAACAATCATCGGTTATTCTATTAATGACTCGATTGTTACATTTGATAGAAACCGTGAATTATACAAACAGAAAAAACGAGTTCGCGATATAAAAGACTTAGAAGAAATCGTAAATGCAAGTATTCGCCAAACGCTTGGTCGTTCAATTAACACCGTATTAACAGTGTTATTCCCAGTAATTGCGTTACTTATCTTCGGTAGTGAGTCATTACGTAACTTCTCGTTTGCGTTACTTGTTGGATTAGTTGTAGGTACGTACTCTTCTGTTTTCGTTGCTTCTCAAATTTGGTTAATGCTTGAAAACCGTCGTTTGAAAAAGGGAAAAAATAAGAAAAAGGTTGAGAAAGTAGAATCTGAACCGCAAGTATAAAAAAGATGATGTCTCTTTATGAGGCATCTCTTTTTTCGTTTGTGGATACAATAAGATAGCAACTTTTTAATAGAAGGGATATGGAAAAAACCGGTGTTGTTATCACTGTTTTTGTTACAATAAAAAGATAGGTTAAGAAAAGAAGGGATTTTAATTATGGAAAAAGATGAACGTTTTAAACAGGCTGAGTTTGGTGCTATTGTCGGGATCGTTGGTAATATTATATTAGCGATTGTAAAGGCGGTAATTGGTTATATTGGGAACAGTAAAGCGCTATTAGCGGATGCCGTGCATTCTGCATCAGATGTAATTGGTTCGCTAGCTGTATTGTTTGGATTGCGAGCAGCGAAGCAACCGCCCGATGAAGATCATCCGTACGGTCATGGTAAAGCGGAATCGATTTCAGCAATTATTGTTGCAGTATTATTATTTATTGTGGGAATCGAGATAGCGATTTCGTCTATAAAAGCTTTTTCGCAGGAATTAGAACCACCGAAGGGAATTACGATTTTTGCTGTTGTTCTTTCAATTATCGTGAAAGAAGGAATGTTTCAATATAAATTCCGATTAGGGAAGAGGGTAAATAGTGATGCAATTATTGCAAATGCATATGAACATCGTTCGGATGTATTTTCTTCAATTGCAGCTTTAATCGGTATTTGTGCAGCGATTATTGGTGGTAAGTTCGGGTTAGATTGGCTTGTATATGCCGATCCAATTGCAGGATTATTTGTTTCACTTCTTGTTGCAAAAATGGCATGGAGTATTGGGGCAGAAGCAATTCATGCAACGCTTGATCATGTTCTTCATGAGGAAGATGTTGTTCCGCTTAGAGAAGCAGTACTTCAAATAGACGGTGTGAAAAAAATCGGTTCTTTATATGCAAGGGAGCATGGTCATTACGTTATTGTCGATATTAAAGTTTCTGTAGATCCATACATTACTGTAGAAGAAGGGCACCGCATTGGAAAGCATGTGAAAGAAACGCTTATGGAACAAGATAACGTACAAAATGTGTTTGTACATATAAATCCGTATTCTCCAAATTAAACATTATTAACATTTTAGTATATAGATATTGCAGCGTAGTTTGCATTATATTGTCACCCCTTAATCTGTCTTGTATAATGAACAGGTTAAGGGGTGATTTCGTGTTACAACCGAAGACGCGTTGGAAAGAAAAAGAATATAATGACGAGCGAGTGAGTGAATTAGCAAGTAAATTAAAATTATCACCACTTGTCGTTTCGTTATTCCTCGGTAGAGGACTAGATACAGAAGATAAGATTTTAGATTTTTTAAATACAGAAAATCAAGAATTTCATGATCCATTTTTATTAGAAGGAATGGATAGAACGGTAGAACGTGTCAATAAGGCGATTCAAAATGGAGAGCAAATATTAATATTTGGTGACTACGATGCGGACGGAGTAAGTAGTACGACTGTGTTATATCTTGCTTTGCAAGAATTAGGTGCAAATGTAGAATTTTATATCCCAAACCGTTTCACAGAAGGTTATGGACCAAACGAAGAAGCATTTCGTTGGGCGCATAGCGCAGGATTCTCACTAATTATTACTGTCGATACTGGTATCGCAGCAGTACATGAAGCGAAGGTAGCGAAGGAGCTTGGAATAGATCTTATTATTACAGATCACCATGAGCCACCACCAGAATTGCCAGAAGCACTTGCGATTATTCATCCGAAATTAGATGGCGGTGTATATCCGTTTCACTATTTAGCTGGTGTAGGTGTTGCATTTAAAGTTGCACATGCACTACTAGGTCGTGTACCAGAACATTTATTAGAAATTGCAGTAATTGGTACAGTAGCCGATTTAGTGTCACTTCATGGTGAGAATAGATTGCTAGTGAAGCGCGGTTTAAAACATATGCGCATGACGAAAAATATCGGACTAAAGGCGCTATTTAAAGTTGCTAACGTTTCGCAAAGTGAAATTACAGAAGAGAGCATTGGATTCTCACTCGCACCGCGTATTAATGCAGTTGGCCGTTTAGAAGATGCTACGCCGGCTGTACATCTTTTATTATCAGATGATCCAGAAGAAGCGAAAGAGCTAGCTGAAGAAATTGATGAGCTGAATAAACTGCGAAAAGATATTGTAAAGCAAATTACAGAAGAAGCTATCGCTGAAGTGGAAAATAATTTCCCCCCAGAAGACAATAAAGTACTAGTACTGGCAAAAGAAGGCTGGAATCCAGGTGTAATTGGAATTGTCGCATCTAAATTAGTGGAACGTTTTTATCGTCCAACGATTGTATTATGCATTGATCCTGTAAAAGAAACAGCAAAAGGTTCAGCACGTAGTATTGCAGGATTTGATTTGTTTGCAAACTTGTCAGATTGTAGAGAGTTATTGCCACACTTCGGAGGGCATCCGATGGCAGCGGGAATGACGCTACATATGAATGATGTAGATGAATTGCGCCGCCGCTTAAATGAACAAGCAGAGGTAATTTTAACAGAAGAAGATTTTATTCCAATTACAGCTGTTGATGTCTTTTGTAAAGTGGAGGATGTAACACTGGCAGCAATTGAAGACATGCAAAAGTTAGCGCCATTTGGTGTTGGAAATCCAAAACCGCGTATTGCAGTGAAGGATGCAGAGTTAGAAAGTATTCGTGCAATCGGATCAGATGGCTCTCATTTGAAAATGGCTCTTCGCGATGGACAAGCGACACTGGATACAATCGGATTTGGATTTGGTGCGTATGCGAAAGAAATTTCTCCAGTTGCAAAGGTATCTGTAATAGGAGAAGCATCTATCAATGAATGGAATAATTTTAAGAAGCCGCAATTAATGGTACAAGATATTGCTGTAGAGGCGTGGCAATTATTTGATTGGCGTAGTATGCGTAACGTAGAAGCGAATGTATCAGAACTTCCGAAAGAAAAAATAACGATGGTGTATTTTTCTGAAGAGGTATTGAATAAATTTTCTTTAGAAGACTTTAAAGAGCATATGATGCATGCATCAGAAGTAACTCATTTAGACGATCAATACATCGTGTTACTTGATTTGCCAAAAGGAACAGATGAATTACGAGATTTATTTAAAGTGGGGTTCCCGTCGCGAATTTATACGCTATTTTATCAAGAGAATAATCATTTATTTAGTACTGTTCCAACGAGGGAACATTTTAAATGGTACTATTCTTTCTTGAGCCAAAAAGCACCATTTTCTTTAAGACAATATGGAGAACAACTATGTCGACATAAAGGTTGGTCAAAAGATACAGTAAATTTCATGACACAGGTGTTTTTTGAGTTAGAATTTGTTACAATAAAAGATGGCGTCATTTTTATGGCAGACAAAAAACAAAAGCGTGATTTAATTGAATCGAACACATATCGTGAGAAAATGAACCACTTACAATTAGAAAAAGAATTGGTTTATAGCACATATCAGCAACTATATACATGGTTTGAAACGATTCGTAATCATAAAGAAGTAGAACAGTTAGGGTAAAGGATTTGTATTTACAAACCTTTTAGATCTGAGGAGGATTCAGAAATATGGATTTCAAGCAACATATCGCAATTGTACCGGATTATCCAAAAGAAGGTATTGTATTTAAAGACATTACACCGTTAATGAACGATGGTAAAGCATACAAAGCAGCAACAGATGCAATCGTTGAGTATGCAAAGAAAAGAGACATTGACGTTGTAGTAGGGCCAGAAGCACGTGGCTTTATTATCGGTTGCCCAGTTTCTTATGCGTTAGAAGTAGGTTTTGCACCAGTTCGTAAATTAGGGAAATTACCACGTGAAGTAATTACAGTTGATTACGGTAAAGAATATGGTAAAGATGTTTTAACAATCCATAAAGATGCAATTAAGCCAGGTCAACGCGTATTAATTACAGATGATCTATTAGCTACAGGTGGAACAATTGAAGCGACAATTAAGCTAGTTGAAGAACTTGGCGGAGTTGTAGCAGGAATTGCATTCTTAGTAGAGCTTACTTACTTAGATGGTCGTAAAATGTTAGATGGTTACGATGTATTAGTATTAGAAAAATACTAATCACTATATAGGTAAAACTACGGTGATAAAAAGTACCCGTGAATCTCTTGGAGAGGAGCGGGTACTTTTGTATAATTGCACAAAAAAATAAGGTAAAATGTCAGTAAAATCTTTTCCTTTTCACAATTCACAATCATTAGGTTATAATGATAGAATATAATTTATTCTACTTAATTAAGATAAAGTCAATTTTCAATAAAAGGTGATTCGATGGCAAATGAGCAGGTACTAACAGCTGAACAGGTACTCGAGAAAGCAAGTCAATATTTAGCAGATGAAGATATTGAGCTAGTGGCACGTGCCTATGAATATGCACGTGATGCGCATAGCGAACAATACAGAAAATCGGGTGAACCGTACATTATTCATCCAATTCAAGTTGCAGGTATTTTAGTTGATTTACACATGGATCCAGCTACAGTATCAGCAGGTTTCTTACATGATGTAGTGGAAGATACAGAAATTACATTAGAAGATATTGAACGGGAATTTAATAAAGAAATTGCTATGCTTGTCGATGGTGTAACAAAGCTCGGAAAGATTAAATATAAATCTCATGAGCAACAACAAGCAGAAAACCATCGCAAAATGTTTATTGCAATGGCTCAAGATATTCGAGTTATTTTAATTAAACTAGCTGATCGTCTTCATAACATGCGTACATTGAAACATTTGCCTCAAGAGAAGCAGCGTCGCATTGCAAATGAAACGTTAGAAATCTTTGCACCTTTAGCACATAGACTCGGAATTAGTACTATTAAATGGGAGCTAGAGGATACGTCACTTCGCTATTTAAATCCACAGCAATACTATCGTATTGTAAATTTAATGAAGCGTAAACGTGCAGAGCGTGAAGAATATTTAGACGAAGTAATGACTGGTATTCGTGAGAAATTAAAAGAAGTTGCAATTCAACCTGAGATTTCTGGAAGACCAAAGCATATTTACAGTATTTATCGTAAAATGGCACTGCAAAATAAACAGTTCAATGAAATTTACGATTTATTAGCTGTACGTGTCGTTGTAAATAGTATTAAAGATTGTTATGCGGTACTTGGAATTATTCATACGTGCTGGAAGCCGATGCCAGGTCGTTTTAAAGATTATATTGCGATGCCGAAAGCAAATCTATATCAATCTCTTCATACGACTGTAATTGGGCCGAAAGGTGATCCGCTTGAAGTGCAAATTCGTACGAAAGAAATGCATGAG
This sequence comes from Bacillus cereus group sp. N6, assembly GCF_016483705.1. NCBI lineage: Bacteria > Bacillati > Bacillota > Bacilli > Caryophanales > Bacillaceae > Bacillus > Bacillus cereus group sp. N6. The sequence goes on along the minus strand of NZ_JAEHBI010000028.1, from coordinate 5,648 downwards.
ATTGCAGAATTCGGGATCGCGGCGCACTGGGCGTATAAAGAAGGAAAAACAGCAGAAACAACAGGTACATTAGAGAAGAAACTTACATGGTTCCGTCAAATATTAGAATGGCAAAATGAAGCTTCTAATGCAGAAGAGTTTATGGAGTCATTAAAAATTGATTTATTCTCTGACATGGTATTCGTCTTTACACCGAAAGGCGACGTAATGGAATTGCCACTTGGATCTGTTCCGATTGACTTTTCGTATCGTGTCCATTCGGAGATTGGAAATAAAACAATTGGTGCAAAAGTAAACGGCAAAATGGTGACGCTTGATTATAAATTAAAAACTGGTGACATCATTGAAATTTTAACATCGAAACATTCGTATGGGCCAAGTCAAGACTGGGTGAAACTTGCTCAAACATCTCATGCGAAAAACAAAATACGTCAATTCTTTAAGAAGCAACGTAGAGATGAAAATATTGAAAAAGGCCGTGAACTTGTTGAAAAAGAAGTGCGTAGCCTAGAGTATGAGATGAAAGAAGTGTTAGCTCCTGACAATTTAAAACGTGTTGCCGAGAAGTTCAATTTTGCAAATGAAGAAGATATGTTTGCAGCAGTTGGATATAGCGGGATTACAGCGTCGCAAATTGTTACGCGACTAACGGACAAATTCCGTAAGCAACGTGAAGAAGAAGAAATCGTTGAAGTTAAAGAAGTTCGTAAACCGATGAAAATTCGAAAATGGGATTCTGGCGTTAAAGTAAGTGGTGCGGATAATTTATTAATTCGTTTATCAAAATGCTGTAACCCAGTACCAGGTGATGATATCGTTGGGTATATTACGAAAGGCCGAGGTGTATCGATTCACCGCCGTGATTGTGTAAATGTTCATACAGAAGAAGCTATAGAACGTTTATTGGAAGTAGAGTGGGAAGGTAGTCCTGAAAAAGAAATTGAGTATAACGTTGATATTGAAATTTCAGGTTACGATCGCCGTGGCTTATTAAATGAAGTATTACAAGCTGTTACAGAGACGAAAACGTATATTTCGGCAGTTTCTGGTAGAAGTGACCGTAATAAGATGGCGACAATTAATATGTCAATCTCTATTCGTAACTTACAGCACTTGAAAAAAGTAGTAGAACGCATTAAACGTGTTCCAGAAATTTATGCAGTACGACGCATGATGCATTAATAGGGAGTGTAGAAAAGATGAGAGTTGTTTTACAACGATCAAAAGAAGCGTCTGTCACAGTAGACGGTGAGATCGTAGGACAAATTCCGTTCGGTTTAACATTACTAGTTGGCATTACGCATGAAGATACAGAAAAAGATGCAACTTACATTGCAGAAAAAATTGCGAACTTACGTATTTTTGAAGATGAGAGTGGAAAGATGAACCATTCTGTACTTGATGTAGAAGGACAAGTTCTATCAATTTCGCAATTCACATTATACGGAGATTGTCGCAAGGGAAGACGTCCCAACTTTATGGATGCTGCCAAACCTGATTATGCAGAGCGTTTATATGATTTCTTTAATGAGGAAGTTCGTAAGCAAGGATTGCATGTAGAAACAGGGAAGTTCGGAGCAATGATGGATGTTTCTTTAATCAATGATGGTCCGGTGACCTTAATTGTGGATAGTAAATAGTGTTGCTTAAAAAAGAGGGGATTATATAATCCCTTCTTTTTTATACATTGTTGTATGTTTTGTTCATTTATCTCGCTATTTGTGGGAGATCCACTGCCCGTCGAAGCCTGATTAGTGAGGGCTAATAATGAGTGGCGATGGACAAAACCCTTATTCATTAAAGTTTTACTTTATTTGGAATTAATAGCTGTTTCAGTTATGTATAACTCTTTCATCAATATGGAACAATAAAAAGTAAAACATCTATATTGAATGTGAGGGATATACGTATGCGTATGAACGAAAAAGGGCATTCTGTTACAAATGGTGCAAATCAACTGTTTAACGTAAATTTTCATGATTTTATTTCAAAAGAGCAAAACAATACTTCAATGGAACTTGCTTCTGAGTTTGGGATTTCTCTTCAAGATGTAAAGCGTCTAAAGAAGCAGATTGAACGCTCTTAGAGTACTTGACAATCCTACTCAACAAACGTATAGTAATTTTATATTTACATATGAATATAACCGTTGATAGAGAAGAGTAAATGAGACACACATGGAAAGAGAAGAAATGTCTTAGGCTGAAAACATTTCTGCATGATGACTGATTGAATGACACTCTAGAGGTTTCAACTTGAACGGCATATATGCTTAGTAGGGATGAACGCACATTTAAGCGTTATTAAAAAAGTGGAAGCATACGTGCTTCAATTAGGGTGGCACCACGGGTATAATACTCTCGTCCCTACTGTTCAAACAGTAGAGGCGGGAGTTTTTTTATTTTTATTAAGATTAAAACAATTTGAGGAGGAACTGAATATGTCTATTCAAATCCCACGCGGAACGCAAGATATTCTTCCAGGTAGCGTTGAGTTATGGCAGTATATCGAAGGGCAAGCACGCGAAATTTGCCGTCGTTACAACTATAAAGAAATTCGTACACCAATTTTTGAACACACTGAGCTATTTTTACGTGGTGTTGGTGATACGACAGATATCGTACAAAAAGAAATGTACTCATTCCAAGATCGTGGAGAGCGCAGTTTAACATTACGTCCAGAAGGTACTGCACCTGTTGTACGTTCTTACGTTGAAAACAAAATGTTCGGTGATGCAACACAACCAACGAAATTATACTATATTGGTCAAATGTTCCGTTACGAAAGACCACAAGCAGGTCGCTATCGTCAATTCGTACAATTCGGTATTGAAGCAATCGGTAGTAACGATCCTGCGATTGATGCAGAAGTAATTGCACTTGCTGTAGAGTTTTACCGCGGCATGGGCTTAAAAAATATTAAAGTTGTATTAAACAGCTTAGGTGATGCGGCGAGCCGTCAAGCGCACCGTGATGCGTTAATCGCACACTTCGAGCCACGTATCGGTGAGTTCTGTTCTGACTGCCAATCTCGTTTAGAAAAGAATCCTCTTCGTATTTTAGATTGTAAGAAGGACCGTAACCATGAATTAATGGGAACAGCACCATCTATTACAGAATACTTAAACGAAGATTCAGCAGTATACTACGACAAAGTTCAAGAACTATTAACGATGATGGATGTTCCATTTGAAAAAGATCCGAACTTAGTACGTGGTTTAGACTACTACCAACACACTGTTTTTGAAATTATGAGTGAGGCAGAAGGTTTCGGTGCTATCACTACATTAAGCGGTGGTGGACGTTATAACGGGCTTGTACAAGAAATCGGTGGACCAGAAATGCCAGGTATCGGTTTTGCGATGAGTATCGAACGTTTAATTATGGCGCTAAAAGCTGAAAACATCGAATTACCAATTGAACATAGTATTGATTGCTACGTTGTAGCGCTTGGTGAAAAAGCGAAAGACCATGCTGCGAAAGTTGCGTTTGATCTTCGTAAAGCTGGATTATCAGTTGAAAAAGATTATTTAGACCGTAAAATGAAAGCACAATTTAAATCAGCAGATCGTCTAAAGGCGAAATTTGTAGCTGTATTAGGGGAAGATGAGCTAGATAAAGGCATCATTAACTTAAAAGATATGGCAACAGGGGAACAAGAAGAAGTAGCATTAGATGTATTTGCTTCATACGTAGCAGAGAAATTAATATAGGGGGAACTTACAGTGGCTGAAAGAACACATGCATGTGGAAAAGTAACAGTAGAAGCAGTTGGACAAACAGTTCAATTAAAAGGTTGGGTACAAAAACGCCGTGATTTAGGTGGATTAATCTTTATCGACTTACGTGACCGTACAGGTATCGTGCAAGTTGTATTTAACCCAGAAACATCAAAAGAAGCGTTAGAAATAGCAGAAACTATTCGTAGTGAATACGTATTGCACGTAGAAGGTACAGTTGTTGAGCGTGGTGAAGGCGCAATTAATGACAATATGGCAACGGGTCGTATTGAAGTACAAGCAACGAAAGTAAACGTATTAAATGCAGCAAAAACAACGCCAATCATTATTGCTGATGATACAGATGCATCAGAAGATGTGCGTTTAAAATATCGTTATTTAGACTTACGTCGTCCTGCAATGTTTAACACATTCAAAATGCGTCACGACGTAACGAAAACAATTCGTAACTTCTTAGACACAGAAGAGTTCTTAGAAGTGGAAACACCAATTTTAACGAAGAGTACACCAGAAGGAGCTCGTGACTATTTAGTACCAAGTCGTGTACATGATGGTGAATTCTATGCGTTACCACAGTCTCCACAATTATTTAAACAGCTTCTTATGGTCGGCGGATTTGAGCGTTACTATCAAGTAGCACGTTGTTTCCGTGACGAAGATTTACGTGCAGACCGTCAACCAGAATTCACGCAAATCGATATCGAAGCTTCATTCTTAACACAAGATGAAATTTTAGATATGATGGAGCGCATGATGACGAAAGTTATGAAGGATGCAAAAGGTGTAGAAGTGAGTGCACCATTCCCTCGTATGAAATATGCTGATGCAATGGCTCGTTACGGTTCTGATAAGCCAGATACACGCTTTGAAATGGAACTAACAGACCTATCTGAATTTGCAGTAGGTTGTGGTTTTAAAGTATTTACAAGTGCTGTAGAAAGCGGCGGACAAGTAAAAGCAATTAATGCAAAAGGTGCTGCGAGCAAATACTCTCGTAAAGATATCGATGCATTAACTGAATTCGTAAAAGTATACGGTGCAAAAGGTCTAGCTTGGCTTAAAGTGGAAGAGGACGGCTTAAAAGGACCGATTGCGAAATTCTTCGGTGAAGAAGAAGCAAACGCGTTAATGGCTACATTAGAAGCTACTGCTGGCGACTTATTACTATTCGTAGCAGATAAGAAGAGCGTTGTTGCAGATAGCTTAGGTGCACTTCGTTTACGTCTAGGTAAAGAGCTTGAGTTAATTGACGAAAGTAAATTTAACTTCCTATGGGTAACGGATTGGCCACTTCTTGAGTACGATGAAGATGCAGATCGTTACTTCGCAGCTCACCACCCATTCACAATGCCATTCCGTGAAGATGTTGAGTTATTAGAAACGGCACCAGAAAAAGCACGTGCACAAGCATATGACCTTGTATTAAATGGTTATGAGCTTGGCGGTGGATCACTTCGTATTTACGAGCGTGACGTACAAGAAAAAATGTTCAAAGCACTTGGATTCTCACAAGAAGAAGCACAAGAGCAATTCGGATTCTTATTAGAAGCATTCGAATACGGTACTCCACCACACGGTGGTATCGCATTAGGTTTAGACCGTCTTGTTATGTTACTTGCAGGCCGTACGAACCTTCGTGATACAATTGCATTTCCGAAAACAGCAAGCGCAAGCTGCTTATTAACAGAAGCTCCAAGCCCAGTAGCAGAAGCACAGCTTGAAGAGTTAAACTTAAAATTAAGCTTAAAAGAAGAAAAGTAAGAATAAAGTCTAGATGGTTATACTATAGCCGTCTAGACTTTTTTTGAGAGGTTGTTTAAAAAGTCCGGTTTAGATAACTGTCGCATCTCATCGTTACGTATGCTAGTCCGGTGCTCGAGTAGTACTCCTACACTGCGCTCCTCCTAGC
>NZ_JAEHBI010000279.1:0-266 GCF_016483705.1 Bacillus cereus group sp. N6 | reverse complement strand
CTTCCATAAATTTTGAGCAGGCGTCTGCTTTCCTTTCTTTTTTAATTCTGCAGAAAGGACTGGTTGTTCTTTCAATATGGATTGATAGACAGTAAACAGATTCTGTTTTTCCGCTTTTGGCAGGCTTCCTTTGTATTGTTTTTTCAGCGTTAAGGCTTGCGTTAGAAATTCCTGCATCTGTTTTGCCCATTTTTGTCCCGTACTATCTATAATTCCCTGCAAATCTCGTAAGAGATGGGCATTACATAATACATGACGACAATCTG
>NZ_JAEHBI010000278.1:0-267 GCF_016483705.1 Bacillus cereus group sp. N6 | reverse complement strand
CGGCAGCGTCAGATGTGTATAAGAGAGTGCTACCGGTGCCACTGGGCCTCGAGGTAACACAGGCGCTACTGGTGCTACCGGACCTCAAGGTAACACGGGCGCTACTGGTGCCACTGGGCCTCGAGGTAACACGGGTGCTACTGGTGCTACCGGTGCCACTGGGCCTCAAGGTAACACGGGCGCTACTGGTGCCACTGGACCGGTATGGGGTCAACGTCTACAAGGACAAAATGGTGCGGCGGGGCGGGGCGGGCGGGGGGGGGGGGG
>NZ_JAEHBI010000277.1:0-267 GCF_016483705.1 Bacillus cereus group sp. N6 | reverse complement strand
TGTAACAGTTGTATCAGGCTTATCTGGTGCTTCTGGTTCATTTGGTTTTTCTGGTCCAACTGGAGCGACGGGAGTAACAGGAGTAACAGGTCCAACGGGAGTAACAGGTCCAACAGGAGCAACAGGAGCAACAGGAGCAACAGGAGCAACGGGAGCAACAGGTCCAACGGGAGTAACAGGTTCAACAGGAGCAACAGGAAAAACAGGAGCAACAGGACCAACGGGAGCAACAGGTGCAACAGGAGAAACACGTGCCACGGGGGGGAC
>NZ_JAEHBI010000276.1:0-267 GCF_016483705.1 Bacillus cereus group sp. N6 | reverse complement strand
AAAAAAGGAGGCAAATATATGATAAAAAAACAAGGAATGCTAATGGCAGCGTGTTGTCTTTTCATCTTACAAGGATGCGGGAAGCTGGTCCCATCTAAAAAGGATGAGAGCTCTCCACCAAAACAACACGTAACAACAGAAAAACTCAATTATCAAGATCAAGACCGTTGGGAACTAGAATCGGGAGATGCACAATCGCCTATTAATATTGATACATCAAAAATCGTTCCGATGCAGGATGCAGGAGACATACAACTCGATTACAAT
>NZ_JAEHBI010000275.1:0-268 GCF_016483705.1 Bacillus cereus group sp. N6 | reverse complement strand
ACGTGGGGGCGACCAGCTGTCGGTAGATGAACACCGGCAGGGCGGTCATCCAGTTGTCGAACGGGTCCCAGTTCACGTTGACGGCGAAGCCCGCGGTCACCAGGATCGGCGCGGTCTCGCCGGCCACACGGGCGATCGCCAGCGTGACGCCCGAGGCGATGCCGGAGATGGCGGTCGGCAGCACGACCTTGGCGATGGTCTGCCACTTGCGCACGCCCAGGGCGTAGGAGCCCTCGCGCAGCTCGTTGGGGACGACGCGGAGCATCTC
>NZ_JAEHBI010000274.1:0-271 GCF_016483705.1 Bacillus cereus group sp. N6 | reverse complement strand
GGGTTAGTGACGGGGGGACGTGATTTTTTTTGAAGATATGATTAAGCAAAAATATACACACCGAAATAGATTGTTTTTTGTATGGGTAAAATAACCGAACCCAAATAATTTAAGTGAAGATTTAATAAAAAATTAAAAAAACAACCAATATTTTTAAACAAAAATAATAAATTTTATTTGAAGGAGAATTTTAAAAAAAGAAGCAAACCACCCAAATTAAAAGGGAAGTGGACGGGGGGGCCGGGAGAAAATAAAAAAAAAAAGGGGGGGG
>NZ_JAEHBI010000273.1:0-272 GCF_016483705.1 Bacillus cereus group sp. N6 | reverse complement strand
GTTATTTTTAACATCTCAGCCGCCTTTTCCATGTCACGATGATCTCCACCATGCCACTTAGCAGCGTTGTGAATCATGATTTTTGCTGTGGGAGAAATGCGAACTTTATCACCGGCCATAGCAATTACAGAAGCTGCACTTGCTGCTAATCCAACAATTTGAACTTCCACATGACCGGGATGATTTTTTAATGCCGTGTAAATCTCTGAACCTTCATTTACATAACCACCTGGGCTATTAATTGAAATAACTAAGTCATCGCCATTTGCATT
>NZ_JAEHBI010000272.1:0-275 GCF_016483705.1 Bacillus cereus group sp. N6 | reverse complement strand
CAACCAGGTTTTAAGTATGCTGAAACATCAGGTGGCGGAAACTCTGGTCAGAGTGTGGAGGAAATCAATAAAGTAACGAATGGGTTCTTACATCAAGTAGCAATGGCTTTTGGTATTCCAACCGCTTTGTTATATGGCGAAATGGCTGATGTAGAGAAGCAAACGAAAAATTATATGCTTTTCACAGTAAAACCTTTGTTAAAAAAGATATCAGATGAAGTAAACGTTAAATTTTTTGAAATGAACGAGTACCTTGAAGGACAAAAGATTGAGGT
>NZ_JAEHBI010000271.1:0-277 GCF_016483705.1 Bacillus cereus group sp. N6 | reverse complement strand
ACATAGGAATTGCCAACCTCATCGGCCTATTAGGCTTCAAGCCGCCGACAAAAGACATGAATGTCACGGTAGCGCTTGCATTGATGAGTATCATCTTAATTGAAGCAGCAGGAGTGAGAAAGAAAGGTACCAAAGGCTGGTTAAAGAGTTTTGCGGAACCAATGCCTGTAGTTCTTCCAATTAACATTCTTGAGATATTCATCAAACCATTATCACTTTGTATGCGATTGTTTGGAAACGTACTTGGTTCCTTCGTTATTATGGAGTTACTGAAGAT
>NZ_JAEHBI010000270.1:0-279 GCF_016483705.1 Bacillus cereus group sp. N6 | reverse complement strand
TTGTCATTGCTACACCCGTCCTTTTATTTATGAATATTTCCAGTGTACACAACAACAATATTTTTTGCACCAGAACCACAATGATGCTCCGAAAGCATTAACAGCCATTGCTGTACAAAAAGTGATTCGATTAGAAGTAGCTAGAGCGCAATTGAGAAAAGGCATTTCCGCACAACACTTACGGAATACCTATATTCTACGTTGTCTAGAAAGAAATATGTCTACAGAGGAAGTCATAAAAAGAACAGGATTCCTTTCTCATCTATCAGTAAAGCGTTA